>CALDZQ010000300.1 GCA_937944035.1 uncultured Neomegalonema sp.
GGCGCTGGCGGATGTCGGGATTTCGGAAGTGATGACCGTCGACATCAGCAACACGGCGTTCCCTTTTGCCGTGACGCGGGTGGTGGTTCCGGGGCTGGAGGCGGCGCTGGAAGGACCGGACTCGGCGTATGTGCCCGGCGAGCGGGCCGCTGAACTGCTGATGGAGGGCGCATCGTGAAGACATGCGTGTTCTTGGGGCCAAGCTTGCCACAGCGTGAGGCCGAAGCGATCTTGCCCGCAACCTATTTGCCGCCCGCACGGCGCGGCGATGTTTATGCGGCGGTTCATGCGCATCAACCTGAGCGGATCGCGCTGATTGACGGGTATTTCGAGCAGGTTCCGGCCGTGTGGCACAAGGAACTGCTATGGGCGATGGATCAGGGGATCGGCCTCTACGGTGCGGCAAGCATGGGCGCGCTTCGGGCGGCGGAGTTGGCGCAGTTCGGGATGGTCGGTGTGGGACGGGTTTTTGAAGCCTATCAATCGGGGCGGTTCACACCGTTTGATGATGCTTTCGAGGATGATGATGAGGTGGCGGTTGTGCATGGCCCCGCCGAAATCGGCTATGCGGCATCAGACTCGATGGTCGATATGCGGGCCACGCTCGCGGCTGCGCGGGAGGCGGGCGTGATCGACACCGGAACGATGCACGCCATCGCCACTGCGGCGAAGGCGATGTTTTACAAACACCGTAGCTGGAACACAGCTTTAGCGGAAGCGAATGTGATAAATGTCACAGCGTCAGCCCTTAAAGAATGGTTGGTTGATAACCGTGTTGTACAGAAACGGCTCGACGCGGCAGCGCTTTTGAGTCACCTTAAAGGCGAAAAAACTTTACAGTCACCGCCGCCATTCCGGTTCGAGCGGACTATCATCTGGGAGGATGCGGTAAAGCAATGGCAAGCGCGGACTCCATCAGGCGGGACCATCTGAGCTTTTCGCTCGATGATGTTTATCGCCGTACCGGAACGCGCTTTGCCCTTTATGTGCAATCACCCGTACTGACCGGATTCGGGGAGCCGCAGACGATTTGGGTGTCTTCGCCGCGTGGCTCGCTCGGCCCCGGCCCTTCGGACTGGCGCATGTATGCGCTGCAACCGATCAAAAAAGACCATTACGAAGGCGAAGACGGACCTCCCTATCGCGGGAAAGTGGTCCCACCCCCCCTGCCCGACCGCTATGGCCATTTCGATCACCTCAAGCCCGCCGATCCCGCTTTTCAGTGCGCACATATGTTCGGGTCGGTGCGGCGGGTTTTGGATATTTGGGAAATGTATCTGGGCGGGCCGATCCCTTGGAGTTTCGCATTCACCAACCCGCGTCTTGAGCTGATCCCCTACGTGCCGTGGAACAACGCCCATTTCGGATGGGGGTTTATGGAATGCGGTGAGGGAAAAGACGATCAGGGGGTCGAGCGCCCGTTCGCGCTGAATTTTGATGTGATCGCGCACGAGGCGGGACACGGATTGCTGTTCTCGATTGTCGGAATGCCGACGCCGGACACGATGACAACGGCGTATCGCGGATTTCACGAATCCGCTTCCGATTGTGTTGCGATGGTTTCGGCGCTGCATTTTGACAGCTTTGTCGATCATGTGCTGGGCGTCTGTAAAGGCAATCTCTACGCGGAAAACGAGATGAACAGGATCGGGGAGCTTTCCAAAAGCCGCCAGATCAGGGACGCCTCGAATGCGACGAAGATGAGCGATGTGGTGAGCCTTGATACACCCGCAAAGGACGTGACCGGCAAGCAGATTCATGCGTTGGGGCAGCCGCTGACCGGGGCGGTTTTCGATATTATGCTCGAATTTTACCTTGATCGGCTGGTTGAAAAGAAGCTGGTCCCGGCCGACAAAATCGCCACGATCCGCACGGCAGCGATGCGTGATGTCTTGGATGCGACGGATATGGGTTTTGTCGAGCGCGCCTTTGCGGCGGACCCGGCGGGGTTTCGGGCGGCGTTGTGTGAGGCGCGGGATATGATCGGGTATCGGCTGGCCGAAAGCTGGCGCCGCCTGACGCCGCGCGGGTTCACGTATGCGACATTTGCGACAATGCTGAGCGAAGTGGATGCCGGTCTGAGCGGGATGCGGCATCGGCAGATGATCTTGGAGAGTTTCGAGTGGCGGGGGATTTCCGCGAACGTCTGAACAAGAATAGGTTGCACACTACTCGCCTTAGCGGATAGTGTTTTTCAATTCTTCGATGAATATTGTATGGGGTGACTTAGTTATGACGACCACAGCGCTGACACCAAGCCACAAACTGACGCTTTATGGCAAAACAATCGAAGCGGTATTCGGTGCAGGCGTCGTTCCGGCGACGCTGGCCGAAGGGAATACTGTTAAGAAGTCCATCAAAGATATTTCGCCACGCGGGTCGAAGAAATCAGCCACGACTGAAGATGGCGAATTCTTTGACGGTCACTTGGTTCAGGTGAGCGGGTATCGGTTTGGTGATGAAGACCGCCCGACTAAACTTGGCGCGCCCGTGATTATGCTGTTGGCGGGCGACCCTGAGGACGCGCATGGCGATGATGATGTCGCGGAGAAAGTGTTCCCGAAAGCGAAATATGTACGCTGGGCCGTCGAATTGGAAACCGAGACCGTTATTTTCGACGTGGAAGAAGCGGATGTTGCCGACGCGCTGGGCTTTACGGATGCGCACGACGATGACGGGTTCGAGGACGCGGACTTTATGGAACCGCCGGAAACGGGTGACGGCTCCGGCTTTACGCTGCGCGGGGCGGACGGACGTTTGTACTACGTGCCGCAAGCGCTGGACGGGTTTGAGGTGATCGACGATCAGGACCGCACACCGTTGATGGTGGCGACCGGGGTTGATCGCAGCGACCTGAAGGTCCGTGAAGTGTTCGATGATGGCGCGGGTGGCGAGATTCAGATGCGGGCGATGATGCAATCACGCGCTATGATGCAAAGCCGGGCAATGATGCAGTCGCGCGCTATGATGCAGAGCCGGGCAATGATGCAGTCACGCGCTATGATGCAAAGCCGGGCAATGATGCAGTCACGCGCTATGATGCAGAGCCGGGCTATGATGCAATCACGCGCTATGATGCAGAGCCGGGCGATGATGCAATCACGCGCTATGATGCAAAGCCGGGCCATGATGCAGTCCAACACGCATGACCACGATCACGACGAGGACTGACGATACCCTTCTCAAGTGTCCGTCTGAGGCGGGCGCTTGAGCACGGGGGATTTCGCCTCCCTCAACTGCCGCGTGGTGTGGAACAAACGCCAAGCGAGGTCGCGCATGATCTGTACCGCAAGATCGGGAAATTCCCGCACGAGGCGCAGAAACAACTCCTTCTCAATCTCCAAAGCATCCACAGAACCAACCGCCCGCACCGTTGCGGTCCTTGGCGCGTCGGTCAGGATGGCGAGTTCACCCACAAAATCATTGGTTGCGATCGCCGCAATCTCCATCGGGCCGTAATCGGTATCGATGATGACAGCCGCCGAACCGGACAGGATGACGAAGGTTGTATCGCCCGGATCGCCCTCGCGGCACAGAAGATCCCCGTCATCAAAAGTCACGCGGCGGCTGGTGAAAGCGAGCAGCTTCAGTTGGGACGGGCCGAGCGGCTTGAACAGCGGGACTTTGGCCAGCACCGCGATTTCATCTTTCAGACCCATGAGACAGGCTCCTTCCCGACGGCAGAGATCTGTGAACGCGCACCCTCTTTCGCCAGTCGGGGTCCATCAAAATGGATGTGACGTGCATTCGCAAGGGTGAATATATCAGAACTTGAGGCGATGTATAATCCGGCAGCGCCGCGCAGGGCGGTGATGTTGCCGATAATCCGTGACTGGACCTCATCCCCGAAGCCTGACAGCGCGTTGTCGAGCAGCAGGAGATCCGGCCGACGCATGATGGCGCGCGCGATGGCGAGGAGTTGGCGCTGGTTGGCGGAGAGCAGGCGTCCACCGCTGCCGACCTTGAATGACAACCCCGCCTCCAGCACGACGGGCAGAAGTCCCTCCGCTTCGAGGACGGTGCGGATCAGCGCCTCGATCCGGCTGCGGGCTTTTGCTTTGTACTCGGCGATTCTGCCGAAAAGGATGTCGTCGATCAGCCTTGCGCCCTTCGTTGGTGCGTTTGCCGTGTAAAAATTGATGGCGTCAGGCATATCCGTCCCGACCGCGATGCGGAACCGCTGTCGGGCGCGGATCAGGGTGGTCCGGTCGGCATCGTTCAGCAGATCAAGCCGATGCCTGCTTTCGCTGTATTTGAGAGCGAGATCCAGCAGGCGGGTGTTGTCGGCATCGGTTTTTCTCTCCCGTGACAGGATCGCTTTGATCTCCGGCAGATCATCGCCGGAGACAAAGCTGAACTGCTCGATCAAGGCGTTATCCGGTGAAACATCGCCGAAGATTTCGACCATGAACGCCGCAATCTCAGCGCCGATCCCGACCAGCCGCTGTTCCAGATTTTCAGCGCGCAGGACGCGGCGCAGGACGGGGTTTTGAGAGATCGCACCTGAATGGAAATCAGGGCGGGCGGGAAAGCCGAAGATCAGGTTTTCGGCAATCGAGGCGTTGTGGTTGTAAGCGGCCGCGTCGAAGGGTTCGAGAAGATCGTCCAGATTATCCGCTTTTAATCGCGCCGCAATCGCGCGGCGGGCTTGCAGCAAACGCCCGGCATCGACGCCGTCCCTTATCGGCTGTAGCAAGCCCCATCGGTAGAGGTCTTCATCAAGGGTGACGGCATGTAAGACTTCCAGCATACGCGCGCGCAAAGCCTGCGGGCCATCGGCTCCGGCGCGGTGGTAATCGATCCAACCGCTTTCATCCGGGCTGTGGCGCATCAAGCCGTAAGCCAGCACATCGAAGACGCTGCCATCGGCCAGATAAGCGGATTTCCCGACATAGGGAATGTGAAACGCTGTCGACGGATGAGCGGACCAAGATGTGCCGCCGAGCCGGATGTCGCCGCCGTCAATATTCTCCAACCCCGCAATCGCGGTCAGCAATGCCGATGCGCCATCTCCTGAGAAAACGACGGTTCCGGCGGTCTGCAAATCGAGCGAAACATGGTTGAGCAAAGGCGTATCGGCGGCGTCGAGAATGGTCAGATCCCTGATCGCGATCGCGTCGCCGGGGGGCGCATCCGGCGGCGCGCTGAGCGTAGCCTCCTCCAGCAATCCGGCGGGCGAGAATTGGGAGATGACCTGTTCGTATTTCATCTGCGTGTCGAGACGGCGTTGATCCCAGTCGATCAGCTCCTTCATCGGGCCGGGAAGCTCTTTGTAAGCGACGATCACAGCGAGGAGCTGGCCGACATTAAGCGTGCCTTGGATGGCGAAATAGCCGCCGACAAGAAAGAACAGGAACGGTGTGAGCTGTGAGAGCAGGTTGTTGACGAACTTGACCATGAACTTCTTGCGGAACAAGGCGAAGCGGATGTCGAAAATCCGCTCCAGGCGTCCGGCGATTTCGGCGCGTTCGTAGGAGAAAGTCCGGTTGGAGCGTATCTCGGCGATGCCATCCACCAGATCGCCCACCCGCCCCGCCAAGCTGCGCGCCACAAGCTGTCGCTCGCGGCTGAGGTGCAGGATCGGGGCGCGCATTTTGGGGATGAGGAAGGTTTGGATCAGGGCAATGCCGCCCGCGAGGAGGCCGAGCCAGATGTTTTGCAGCAGGATGAACAACAGCGCCGTGGCCGCCTGGCCGCCTAGAAAAACCGGCTGCACATAAGCGTCACCGATAAAGCCGCCCAAAGGCTCGACCTCGTCCTTGACCATCGTGGCCAGTTCGGGGGCTTTGGCAGTGCGGAAATGGCGGAGCGGGAAGCGCAGGATGCGGCTGACGAGAGTGAGGCGCAACTGGCGGAGCAGGCGCTCGCCAAGGCGGCCTTTGGCTGTGTTGATGCGCAGTTTGAACAGACCGTTGAGGATAACAAGCGCGAGGAACAGGAAGCTCATCACAACCAGAAACGGAACGCGCTCAAGGTCAAAACCGTTGAAAAGATTTACCGTTTCGCCCCACCACAGGTCGGACCACGGCAGGTCTATTTGCAAGACGCGGCGGGTATCTGCGGACTGAAATGCCGTGCCTTCAATCGCTTCGTTGACGATGGTTCGGGGCAGATCGAGGCCGATAAAATAGATCGGGAGAGAGGCCAGAACGAGCAAGAGAATCAGGATTTGATCGCGCCAGCTGTGCCGCCAGATATAGCGGAACATGCGCGGTTCCAGGTGATCCTGCTGCGGGTGATTCATGCGTAAAGGGTATCTAAAACCAGATATTCACGCAAAGGATGAATGCGGTAGGCAGGCGAACGAAATACGCGTTCGGATTGGTCGTGCGCTTGACAGTCACTCGAAAATATCCCTTAATGTTCATGTTTTATCACATGAGTGGCACTGTATGGACTGGGAACTGGCAATCGACCGACACCGAAATGCTCTGCTGCGGATCGCAGCGGCGCTTTTTGCGATGGCGGGGATCACGGCGGGATGCGTTGTGGCAACGGTTCCCAGACGGGTGCATCTGGCGATTTTGAGCGTATTGCGGCCAGCGGAGGCGGCTTTGCGCCGGTTGGTTCTGATTTACGGGCGGGATATGACGGTTGAGCCGCGTGCGCCGAGCGTGATGCCGGTGGGGCGGATTGTCCGTGGAAAAGCTGTGCGGTTGCCGGTTTTCCGGCTGTTCGACCCCAGAAAACGGGTCGGATTTCAGCGGTTGCGCACGGTTAAAAACGGACCGCGTTTCAGCATTTTCGGCGTTGACGAGCCTGATTTCACGGTCGTGCCGGAGCCGACGCCAGACGATCCGGTTGACGCGATGCGGATTATGCGGCGGCTTGAGGCGCTGCACCGCGCGTTGAATGATGTGCCGGGACAGGCGCGCCGCCTCGCACGGATGATGGCAAAGGAAGGGCGCAAGTATCGCCGCCCGATGCGCCCCGGCCGACCGCCCGGCCATCGGGCGCGGGCCGTGCATCCGGTAGATTCTGTCTTGTCGGATTGCCACGCTCTCGCGCTTTACGTCTTAGCTCCGCCGGATACGTGACGGACGAACCGGGATAATCCGATGACTGATGACTTCCGCCACAGCGCGGAAGCCGTTTCGTGCTGCGCCGGGATCAGAGCGGGATGTTGTCGTGCTTTTTATACGGCAGATCGACATGCTTGTTACGCAGGGCCGCAAATGCACGGCAGATTCGGCGGCGGGTGCTGTGCGGCATGATGACTTCGTCGATAAAGCCCCGCTCGGCAGCGACGAACGGGTTGGCGAAACGGTCTTCGTAGTTTTTGGTACGCTCGGCGATCTTGTCGGAATCGCCCAACTCGCTGCGATAGAGGATTTCCGTCGCGCCTTTTGCGCCCATCACAGCGATCTCTGCCGTTGGCCATGCGTAGTTCACATCGGCCCCGATATGCTTTGAAGACATCACATCATACGCCCCGCCATAAGCCTTGCGGGTGATGAGGGTGACTTTCGGGACGGTGGCTTCGGCAAATGCGTAGAGGAGTTTCGCGCCATGCTTGATGATACCGCCATATTCCTGCGACGTGCCGGGCAGGAAGCCGGGGACATCAACGAGGGTGAGGAGCGGGATGTCGAACGCGTCGCAAAACCGCACGAAACGCGCGGCTTTGCGGCTGGAATCAATATCAAGACAGCCCGCGAGGACCATCGGCTGGTTTGCGACGATGCCGACGGTGCGGCCCTCAAGACGGCAAAAGCCGATCAGCATGTTCTTGGCGAAATTAGCCTGAACCTCGAAGAAATCATTCTCATCGGAGATTTTCAGGATCAATTCGCGCATGTCATAGGGCTGGTTGGGGTTGTCGGGGACCAGCGTGTCGAGGCTCATATCAATGCGTTCAGCCGCGTCGTGGAACGGGCGTTCGGGAACGCCGTCGCGGGAATTGAGGGGCAGATAATCGAAAAACCGGCGCATCTGGGCCAGCGCCTCGACATCATTGGCGAAGGAACCATCGGCCACGGAGGATTTCGAGGTATGGGTACGCGCACCGCCCAGCTCTTCGGCGGTGACGATCTCGTTTGTGACGGTTTTGACCACATCCGGTCCGGTCACGAACATGTAGGAGCTGTCCTCGACCATGAAGATGAAGTCGGTCATTGCGGGGGAATACACCGCCCCGCCCGCGCACGGCCCCATAATCAGACTGATCTGCGGCACGACGCCGGAGGCTTTGACGTTACGCAGGAACACATCCGCATACCCCGCAAGCGAGGCGACGCCCTCTTGAATCCGTGCGCCGCCGGAATCATTCAGGCCAATGACAGGCGCACCGTTGCGCACGGCCATGTCCATGATTTTACATATCTTTTGGGCGTGGGTCTCGGACAGCGAGCCGCCGAAAACGGTGAAATCCTGACTGAAGACATAGACCATGCGGCCGTTGATCGTGCCCCAGCCTGTGACGACGCCGTCTCCGGCGGGCTTGGTGTCTTCCATCCCGAAATCGGTGCAGCGATGGGTGACGAACATATCGTATTCTTCGAACGAGCCTTCATCGAGAAGCAATTCGAGCCGCTCCCGCGCGGTGAGTTTGCCTTTTTCGTGCTGCTTGACGATGCGCGCGGCCCCGCCGCCCATTCGTGCATCTTCGCGGCGTTGTTCAAGCTGTTCGAGCACCGTTCTCATGAATGCGTTTCCTTATGCGCGGGGACTTTTTACCGTATTAACCTTGGATTTGCTGCACCGCAAGACAGGGATCACTTGTGGGTTTGCACATGGTCCCCGCCCTCGTGTTTTTCCGTATCTTGAAGACGAGACCAGTCATTCTCTGCGCAGTCAGATGATGACAGCGCCTTGCCGATCTTTAGAGTATCCGTTATGCGCAAGGCTGATTATTTGTCCATTCGCGGTTATCTCTGACGAGTGCGTTAGCGAGTGTAATGAGTTTACGCATAGCGGCTGTGATTGCGACTTTGGGCGGTTTTCCCGCTTTGATGTGACGATCATATTGTTGTTTGAGATCGGGGTTAAA
>CALDZQ010000301.1 GCA_937944035.1 uncultured Neomegalonema sp.
AAGTTGAGACTATCCTCCGCCTCACCCGATGGCAGGCCGAGGCGGGAGGGTTGCAGCAGGATGGTGGTGATGAGCGAGACTTCGGGGCGGCCTGAACTGTCATCGACCGACGCGATCACATCGATGACCTCGCCGACCTTATAACCGCGCAGTTCCACCGGAGCGCCCACCGCAAGACCGCGCACGGAGCCGTTGAAGGCGACCGACAGACGGATTTGGGCGCTGTAATCATCGTCAAAGATACTGGCGCGGGCGTTCTTTTCGGTTTCGAAAAGACGGAACAGCTGGTTCTCCTGCACGGGACCGCCGCCGAAGGCCACGTTGTCGAAGGTGATGCCGCCGCGCAAGAGCGAGACGAGCGATTCGACTTTCAGCTTTGCGCCCTCGGCCCCCAACTCAACCTCGATACCGGAGGCATTCCAAAAGCGGCTGCCCGCTGACAGGCGAAGGTGGTGGGGGGCTTCGATAAACAAATCAAAGACGACCGACTCACCATCCGGGGTGAGGGTTTTTGATTCGATCCGGCCCACTTGAATGCGTTTGTAGAATACCGGAGCGCCGACACTGATCGAACCGCCATCCTCGGCAATCAACCGCACCCGGCGGCCGGGCTGGTCAGGCGGGGTCAGGGGCGGTTCCTGAAGGGCGGTAAAGCGGTACGCGGTCTCGCCGATCTGCGTATCCCACGCCGCCTCGATGTAGGAACCTGATAGAACGGTTTCCAGACCGCTGATCCCTTCGAGCGAGACTTGCGGGCTGACGACCCAGAACTGCGCATCCGCATCAATGAATCGGGAGACATGTTTATCGATGCGGGCGGTGACGAGGACTTGTTTGCCGTCATCGGTGAAGCCGACATCTTCAACCGTGCCGACATTCACATCGCGGTGCTTGATGATGGTCTTGCCGATCTCGACGCCGCTGGCGCTGTCGAAGATAATGCTGATAAGGGGACCGCGCTCGGAATGGGTTTTCCATGCGACGGCCAGCGATACGAACAGCGCGATGATCGGCACGAGCCACACAAGCGAAAAGCGACGCTCCGCGACTTCGGCATCGTGATAATCATGCTCAGCGTTCGGCACGGCGTTCGCCTTCTTCAATCGAATCCCAGATCAGCCTCGGATCGAAGCTTTGCGCTGAAAGCATTGTAAATACAACCGATAAGGCAAAACAGACCGCTGCCGGACCGGGGTTTATCGATGCCAAAAACCCCAGCTGTACCAGCGCGGTGAGGATGGCGACGACGAAAACATCAATCATCGACCAGCGGCCTATAAACTCGGTGACTTCATAAAGCTGCATCCGGCGGTGAGCGGAAAGGCGGGACGAGCCGCGCCGGACGCTCCATGCGAGCAAGCCGATAGCGAAGAATTTGGCGACGGGGATTGCAACACTTGCGAACAGGACGATGAAGGCGACGAAATACGCGCCGTAATGCACCAGCTCTATCGCACCGCCGACGATGGTGCTTTCCTCTTGAACACCCAAGGTTTTGGTCAGCAGCATCGGATAGATATTGGCGGGGATGTAGAGGATGATCCCGGCAGCGAGCCATGCCCAGACGCGGCTCAGGCTGTTGGGTTCACGGCTCGACAACGCCGCGTGACACCGCCGGCACACGCGCTGTCCCAGTGGCGCAAGCGTTCCACAGGAGCGACAGGCCACCAGATTGGCGGCGCGGGCGGTTACGTGTCCGGGTCCAGAAGTCGCCAAATCGTCCACTTACACAAGGTTGAGTTTTCAAACACCACGATCAGCACAAGCGCCGCGAATGCCCAAAATGACGGGCCGAGCGATACATCCGCCAGATCCACCACCTTGACCAGCGCCACGACAACGCCAACCAGGAAAATCTCTGCCATCGACCACGGCTTAAGGGCCATAGCAAGGCGAAAGCTCTTCGCCGCGTGTTTTGCCGGGGGCTTGCCGAACCGCAACGGCGCAAGGGCGTAAAAAAGCGCGGTGGCACGCAGCACGGGGATGACGACGATGAAGGCGGCAACCGCGAGGGTGAGCGGGGCCATGAAGCCGGACGTGAACGCGCCTATGGCATCCATCACCGAGGCATCCCGCGTCAACCCAGCGCCTTTGAGTGAGATGAACGGGAAGAAGACGGCGGCGCACATCAGAATGGCCGTCGACACCGCCGCCGCGAGCGTGTTGTCGATCACATTGCGTTTGTTGGAGATCAACATCGAATGACAGCGCGGACAACGGCTGAACTTACCCGCCGCAGGGATCACCCGGTTCTGCAATAAATCGCAGGAAGGACAAGCGATCAGCTTATCGAGCTTGTCGGGGCGGACGGGAATAACGGGCGTGTTGTTCATGGCTTGAGTATAGGCGCTGTCAGCAGGTGAGGGAAGGAGCCATGACAGGTGTTGAGAGTAATTCGCGATCAAATTGAGTCAGTAACCGGATCGTGAGAGATTCCAGATAAACGGCGCAGATCAGGGAAACACGATACGGGAGAAAAGCCCGCAACCCGGACAATCAACCACAAGATGATCGATTGTCACATTTGCGTTTCGCTTTGGCGTTCAGCAAGCCCGGATATGGAGGATAATCAGCTGATTTGGAGTGATTTGCGGGAGATTGTGTGAAACACTTGGCACTGGGCCTACAAGTGTTAGCGTATTGAAATATAACATATTTTTTGGATTTTACATCTTCAGGGTGAATCACCGAAGGCTTTAAATCTGCCCATTGTTTCACGTGAAACATAGCAATTAAAAACTAAATATAACGCGAAAATGGCAGGGTTGGGGGATTTTTGAACTGTTATAAAGAGCGTTTCATTCGAGCCGCTCCTGAGGAGAGTAAATTCAGAGGTAGAGAGCGGGGTTATGCAAGAATGTTTCACGTGAAACATTATCGCATAATACTGACTCTTAAAAAAATCCCTTCCCCGCACTCCGAATGTGGGGCCTTTCTCAGCGAAGCACTCTCGCCCAACAGACCCGCATCGGGGAAAGAAAATGGTAACGGTCAGTATTAAGGCCGTTGGTATAACATCTAACTTGCGTATCCGAAGCGCTCACAGATTTCGTCGAGTTCCTCAAGGCTGCGATAAGTAAGCACTACCGTGCCTTTGCCATTGCCACGATCCTGGATCGCGACCGGAACACCCAAAGCCGCACTCAGGTCTTCTTCCAGCGCCAAGGTGCTGGTATCCTTTTGCGGGGTCTTCGGCGCGGGCGCGGAGTATCCGGCGGAGGGAGGGCTGACGCGGCTTTCGGTCTCGCGGACGGACAAGCCTTTGCGCACGACCTCCTCCACCAGAATTTCGGCTTCAGGGTAAGACAGCAATGCCCGCGCGTGGCCCGCCGAGATGTTGCCATCCCGCAGATGCCCGGCCACACGATCAGGCAGCTTGGTCAGACGGACCATATTCGCAACATGACTGCGCGATTTAGAAACGGTCTTCGACAACTGCTCCTGGGTATAGCCATAGGCTTCCATAAGCCGGGCATAGCTTTCCGCCTCCTCCATCGGGTTCAGGTCAACGCGCTGGACGTTCTCCACCAGCGCCACCTCCAGCACCTCGGCGTCAGACATCTGCTGCACGAGGACCGGAACCTGATGGATCGGCGCACGCTGTGACGCGCGCCAGCGGCGCTCTCCGGCGATGATCTCGTAGCGGGTTGTTTCACGCGGGTTGAGGCGGACGAGGATCGGTTGCAGCACCCCCTTCTCGCGGATTGAGGAGGCAAGGTTGTTCAGCTCCTCATCGTCAAAGGTTTTGCGTGGTTGATCGGGGTTCGGTTCCAACTCCGTGATGTCAACGACATCGACACCCTTGTTGGTCTGAACGGGTTCCATGTCACCCATCAAGGCGGAAAGGCCACGGCCCAGTCCTTTTTTCGCGTTGCTCATATCGGTCCCCTTATGCCGCGATCAGGTCGCGTTCGCGGCGCAACAACTCGCTGGCCAACTGAATATAGGCTTGCGATCCGGCGCAAGCGTGATCGTAGAGAAGCGCCGGTTTCCCGTGCGAGGGCGCTTCCGAAATGCGGACGTTGCGGGGGATGACGGTCTTGTAAACGGTCTTTCCCATATAGCTGCGCACATCCTCAGCAACCTGCGCAGACAAACGGTTCCGGGCATCATACATCGTCAGCACAATGCCCTGAATATCAAGGTCGGGATTGAGCGTGTTTTTCACCCGCTGGATCGTTTTCGTGAGCTGGGTCAGCCCCTCAAGCGCGTAGAACTCACATTGCAGCGGAACCAGAACGGCACTCGCAGCGGTCATGGCGTTTACCGTCACAAGGCTGAGCGAAGGCGGACAATCGATCATGATGTAGTCATAACGACCCGCAACACTATTACCCTCATCATCACGGGCATTGAGCGCATCCGCCAGACGGTGCGCGCGGCGGGGCTGGTCAAATATCTCAAGGTCAACGCCGGACAGATCAGCAGAAGCCGGACTGAGAAAGAGGCCGGGAATTGCGGTACTGTGGACCGTCTCGGCCATCGTCGCATCACCGACCAGCACATCATAGGATGTCCGCCCCCGATCTTCATGCGTGAAGCCCATACCGGTGCTGGCATTACCCTGCGCATCAATGTCAATCAACAGCACTTTCTTGCCCACCGCAGCAAGCGCCGTACTGAGATTAACAGCCGTCGTCGTCTTACCTACCCCGCCCTTTTGATTGGCCAAGGCGAGAATGCGGGGGGATTTTCCGTTGCTCATAATGGTCCTACCTTGCTGGAAAGCTGGCGGATTTCAAGGATCGACGCGGCATCGTCAACGCAGCTTTGGTGTTTTACAACATCGAAATCCCACATGCGCCGCGCCTCGTCAATCTCCCCTTGCGCCTGCGCCCCTTTCGGAAAGAGCGCAACACCGCCCTCCTCCAGTATTGGCGCGGACAGCATGAAGAGTTGGGTGAGATTGGCCACAGCGCGGGCCGATATGACATCAGCTTTGCCTGTGTAAGCCTCGATCCGTGTGGCCGATATGGTGGCATTGCAGTCGGTTTCGCGGGCGATTTCGCGCAAAAATGTGGCTTTGCGCTTGTCGCTCTCAATCAAAGTGATCGCCAGATCAGGGCGGGTTTCTTTGGCCAGAATCGCGATAATCAAACCCGGAAATCCGGCACCGGAACCCAGATCGCATAGAGTTTGTGCCGATTGCGGGATCAACGGGTATAGCTGTGCCGAGTCAACAAAGTGCCGCTCCCACAGAGCGGGGACTGTGGAGGGAGCGACAAGATTGATCGCCTTATTCCACTTGCGCAGCCGTTCGGCGTAAAGATCCAAGGCATCAGATGTTTCACGTGAAACACTAACACCAACGCAGATTACCTTGTCAGTCATGCAGCAGGACGCCGCTTGACGTGGGACAACAGCAACGTAAGTGCCGCCGGGGTCATGCCGTCAATGCGCGACGCTTGTCCCAAAGTGCGCGGGCGAACCGATGTGAGTTTTTCGCGGGCCTCGTTCGACAGGCCATGCACACCGCTATAGTCAAAATCTGTAGGCAAAACCAGCGCCTCGTCCCGCTTAAACGCCTCAATGTCTGCGGCCTGACGCTCGACATAGCCGCTATACATCGACTCGATTTGGAGTTGGTCGAGGACAGCGGAAGGCAGATTCCCCGCTTCCGGCCACATCGACATAAAGGTATCGCGAGTGATGTTGGGATAACCCAAAAACTCAAAAGCCGAACGACGGCGGCCATCCTGATTGACAGCGATCCCCCGTGCTTTGGCTTCGTTGGGTGTAATCATAAGCGCGTCCAGGCTGGTTCGACCTTCAGTCAGAGCCGTCTGCTTGGTATTGAAATGAACCGCCCGCGCCGCGCCGATGCAGCCAAAGGCCAAGCCGCGCGGCGTAAGGCGCTGGTCAGCGTTATCGGCCCGCAAAGACAGGCGATACTCGGCGCGCGAGGTGAACATGCGGTACGGCTCGGTTACGCCGCGTGTGACCAGATCATCGATCATCACACCAATATAAGCTTCCGAGCGATCCAAGATAAACTCTGGCGAACCTGCCGCCAGCGCCGCCGCATTAAAGCCAGCCATCATCCCTTGCGCCGCAGCCTCCTCATATCCGGTCGTACCGTTGATTTGGCCGGCAAGGAACAACCCTTTCCATCCTTTCAACGCCAATGTCGGATCAAGTGCCTTTGGGTCGAGATAGTCATACTCAATGGCATAGCCGGGCTGGATGATCGTAGCCTTCTCCAACCCCGGAATTGTGGCGATAAACGCCGCCTGTACGTCCGCCGGGAGCGATGTGGAGATACCATTCGGATAAACAGTCGGATCGTCCAGACCTTCCGGTTCAAGGAAAATCTGATGGCTCTGCTTCTCCCCAAAGCGGACAATCTTATCTTCGATCGAAGGGCAATAACGCGGCCCTACGCCTTCAATTCGGCCGCCATAGAGCGCGGATTTAGAAAGATTGCGCTCAATTAGCGCATGGGTTTCCGGTGTGGTCTTTGTAATGTGGCAATCGACCTGTCGGTTCAGCACCACATTCGTCATAAAGGAAAACGGCATCGGATCTTCGTCACCGGGCTGCGCGTCAAGGGTCGAATAGTCGATTGTGCGCCCGTCGAGCCGGGCTGGCGTACCTGTCTTTAAACGCCCCATCGGCAGACCAAGAGCATACATACGATCAGCAAGCGGCTTTGCAGGTGGATCACCAACACGACCCCCTGCCCTGCGCTCATCACCAATATGAATCACACCGTTGAGAAATGTGCCGGTGGTAAGCACTACTGCAGCGGATCGGATAACACGATCGCCAATATCAACGCCCTCAATCCGGTTCCCGTTTACCAGTAAATCCCGCGCTTCAGCTTCAACAACTTCAACAGTCGAATCTACAAACTCTTGCTGCATAGCTTTACGGTAAAGCGCTCGATCCGCCTGCGCCCGTGGCCCCCGTACTGCCGGACCCTTACTACGATTAAGAAGCCTGAACTGGATACCAGCGGCATCAGCAACCCGACCCATTGCACCGTCAAGTGCATCGATCTCACGAACCAAGTGACCTTTTCCGAGGCCGCCAATGGCAGGATTGCATGACATTTCACCGATACGATCCTTTCGGTGCGTCACGAGAATGGTCCGCGCACCGACACGGGCAGCCGCCAGAGCGGCGTCACAGCCTGCATGGCCACCACCGATTACAATCACATCACAGTCAAACTGTTTCACGTGAAACATCTTTCAAAGCCACTTTCTTATTCAAATTGTTTCACGTGAAACATTGCTTGGAGAGACTAGCTGTTATTTACCGAGACAGAATTCCGAAAATATCACGTCCAGAAGGCGCTCCACACCCCGTTCACCTGTAATTCGGCCCAACGCCTCATACGCTTCACGCACATCCTGTGCGGCTATTTCTGGTACGGTTTGTAGGCGCGAATCCCCATCGCTTGCAAGAACGGCATAGCGCTCAAGTGAGCGCAATGCATCAGACAAAGCAATCCTATGGCGCTCACGCAGCCATAACGCGTCTGAGGGAGGCTCGGACAATTCAAGACGCTGTTTAACAAGATTGATAAGGGGCGTTAAGTCCTCATTAACCTTTGCGGAGATCGCACAATCCACGTCTTGATCGGCGGGCATTTCGTCATGCTTGTTCCAGACGCGCAGGTCGTCAGCGACCAGCAACGCATCAATATCGGGCGATAATGGCGCGTCATGGGCGAGCAAGGCAATCCTGAGGTCGGCCTCCTGAGCGGCAAAGCCTGACCTGCGCACACCTTCACGTTCAATCGCATCTTCCGTTTCGCGGATGCCGGCCGTATCGATCAACGTTACGGGAAAACCATCAAGCTCTAACGAAATTTCGATACTGTCACGAGTCGTGCCCGGAACATCTGAGGTGATCGCAATATCACGCTGCGCAAGCGCGTTTATCAGAGTTGATTTTCCGGCATTCGGCGCGCCGAGTATCGCAACCCTCCATCCTGAACGCAGACGCTCGGTCATGGCTGGAGCCGACAAAGCATGTGCTAAATCATCGCGCACTGAAAAAATCGCTTTGGAAGCAACAGCATAGGTTTCGTCGGGAATTTCCTCATCGGCGAAGTCAATTGTCGCTTCTAACAGCGCAAGTCCCCGTGTGAGGCTCGCTGACCATTCACGGCATTTCTCGCCTAAACTGCCAGAATACTGGCGTAAGGCAGCACGACGTTGGCTGGCCGTTTCCGCGTCGATCAAATCAGCCAAGCCTTCAATCTGCGCAAGATCAAGGCGGCCATTATCGAAGGCGCGGCGGGTAAATTCTCCAGGCTCGGCCATGCGAAGACCGTCGCGCTCTGACAATACGCGCAGCACAGCCGCGACGACCGCCCTGCCCCCGTGCAAATGAAGTTCAAACGAACTCTCACCCGTAAAACTAGAGCCTTGTGCAAAACGAATTATGAGAGGCTCATCCAGGATCTCCTGCGTGGCCGGATCGATAACACGGCGGACGCATGATTTACGTGGAGTCGGTAGTTTTTTCCCGGACAGCAACGCCGATAACGCCGCATCGCTTTGCGGACCCGAAACGCGCAGCACCGCGACGCCCGATCTGCCGGGCGGCGTAGCGAGGGCAAAAATTGTTGCAGCGGTCATATGGTGGCCCTTTAACAAGAGCCACCGGAAGGCTCTTTAAGTATTCATCGAGTCGAAGAAATCTGCATTGGTTTTGGTCTGTTTCAACTTACCAAGCAAGAATTCCATCGCGTCAATCGTACCCATCGGATTGAGAATGCGGCGCAGCACGAACATTTTCGTAAGCGTAGCTTTATCAACCAGCAACTCTTCCTTACGTGTGCCGGATTTTGTGATGTCAATCGCCGGGAACACGCGCTTATCTGCGATTTTACGATCAAGGATGAGTTCGGAGTTACCCGTACCTTTGAACTCCTCGAAGATTACCTCATCCATTCGGCTGCCCGTTTCGATGAGTGCAGTCGCGATAATGGTGAGTGAGCCACCCTCTTCGATATTACGTGCGGCACCGAAAAAGCGCTTCGGGCGTTGCAACGCGTTGGCATCAACACCGCCCGTAAGGACTTTACCGGATGATGGAACCACAGTGTTATACGCGCGGCCCAGACGTGTAATCGAGTCAAGTAGAATAATGACATCGCGACCATGTTCGACAAGACGCTTTGCTTTCTCGATCACCATCTCCGCAACTTGAACGTGGCGGATCGCCGGTTCATCAAAGGTCGAGGATATAACCTCGCCATCAACCGTCCGGGACATATCCGTCACCTCTTCGGGACGCTCATCAATCAACAGCACGATCAGATAGCATTCAGGGTGATTGGCCGAGATCGCTTTGGCAATGTTTTGCAGCAACACAGTCTTACCGGTACGGGGTGGCGCTACGATCAGCGCGCGCTGGCCTTTACCAAGTGGGGCGACCAGCTCGATAACGCGCGAGCTCATATCCTTTGAGTTTGGATCACCTGTTTCCATGCTCAGGCGTTCTTCAGGGTAAAGCGGCGTCAGGTTATCGAAGTGAACCTTATGGCTTGTACGTTCGGGATCTTCGAAATTGATGGTGCTGACTTTGAGCAACGCAAAATAACGCTCTCCGTCTTTAGGACCACGAATAACCCCCTCAACCGTATCGCCAGTACGCAGGCTGAAACGACGGATTTGGTTGGGGCTGACATATATATCATCAGGGCCGGGCAGATAGTTGGCTTCCGGTGATCTCAGAAAACCGAACCCGTCTTGAAGAACTTCGAGAACACCAATACCTGTGATTTCGACTTCGCGCTCGGCCAGCTCCTTGAGAATGGCGAACATCATGTCTTGGCGGCGCAAGGTGCTGGCATTTTCGACTTCGAGATCTTCCGCGAACTTTTGTAGATCAGTCGGAGATTTCTCTTTCAGCTCCTGAAGCTTCAGGGTCGTTTCGGTCATGAGGACTCTTTCGGGAGAGATCTTAAAAGGGGAGATACATAAATGGCAGAAATTGCCGGGCAGCCCAATTGACTGCGACCATCAGAACGATGTTTGCTAGCCCAACGCTTAACGAGCACCCGATTAAAGTCAAGTAATATTCTTAAACGCCACGGCAATCGCTTGAGAGGCTGAGACAAGCAGTTCGGGTCGGATAATCGACAAAAATTAGCTTGAGCACTGCGTCAGAGCAATCAGTGTATATTTTTTGTTCCTGCATTTGAGCCTAAATTTCTTTCAAGCGATCCCCGTGTCTTAAACGCACACCAATCGCGTGATTATTTACAGCCCAGAAAGCGCATCAAGAAGCCAAGTTGGAAACATGGACGCATCTGGGGGATTACTCCGCCGGAACGGGGCGGTGTTGGTGGTCGCTGTAGACCACAGACACGAGAATGCGGCTTGCCCAGGCGAGCGACACGAAGATGACGAGATAGACGAGATCCACAAGCATTGAGAAAAAGGCCGCTCCGAACGCGCTGTTATACATCATCAGGAACTTCCCGAACAAAATCGCCTGGAGAACGGGATAGAGTTTGTTGCTCATGACGGCGGACAAAGCCCTGGAGCCGTAAATGAACATAAGGCTGATAAACGTGATCGTCGCGAGGGCGGCCGTATAGCAGATGACAACATTGTATCCGGAATAGAGGATGATCATTTCGAGCGCCATTCCCTGGGTCACGCCCTGATTATCCTCGCCAAAGACATTCGCGGCGATGAACGGACCGGTGTCCCGCCAGATCCAAACGTCCATGAACGGATATAAAATCCAGTTTAAGCTGCCGCCGCGATAGGCGAAATCATTCTCCAAAAACCACATGCCGATTCCGCCGAGCTTGGTTATATCGAACAGGTAGCGCCCCTCCAGCAACCGGCCGAGGACGAAGAATTCAAGATTTTCCAACCCTTCCAGCCGATCCCCCATCCGCGAAATCGACACCCAAAGCAGTCCGACCATCCCGACGGCGATGCTCAGAACAATCTTCATGTTCATGCGCTTGCCGCAAATCAGTGCCAGCAAATAGACTTCAAAGAAGAATCCGAACAGATAACTGCGGTTCGACACAAAGGCGCTGGATATAACAATCGAGAAGATTAGGACGAGCATACACAGCTTTGTGCTGGCCGTACTCCGACCCAAAAAGACATGCATCAGAGCAAAAAGCGCAGCGATACGGGCGAAGAAAGCGACCTTAATCCCCACATAGATTCCTATGTTTTCCAGCGGTTTACGCTTGCCGGAGATGTCCTCTATCAGAACATCAAATCCGATTGACCAGGCCAGAAAGAGGACGGCTAGCAACGAGACAAATGTTGAGATCAGAATGGTCATGGTGTCGGTTTTATGGTCGCCGACCGTGTAAAAGCCGGGCTTCCAGCGCTCCAGATCGGGTGTGAGGCCGAGGCGGTCCCAAATCATAATCCCGAAAGTCAGGCAGGTCAGCAGGAGAGTCCCGACAACCATCCCGTACATCCATTTTTTCTCAGGTTCCACATCTCTGAAAAAGCGGTCCCTTCCTGTCAATGCGACCATATCCTCGTAAAAGAACGCCAGCATTCCGCCCTTGAAAAACACGCTTATCAGCGCGATCGCCACGATCATGCCGAGAAAAGCGCGGGCGTAGGTGCTCAAAACCGGACGCATGTAGGATCGCAGGATGAAGAGAATCACGCCCCAAGTCATACAGGCGAGGAATGTCAGTTGGACGTTCGTGCTCATTCGCGATCCTCCCGCCGATCCGGCTGCCCGGCATCAGAGTAATACCAAGTTATTCCAGATCCAGCGCGCTCAATCAAATAACGGTTCCAGCATTCTTTACCAATGTAATCGCTCTACCCGTATAATCGCTTTGGGGCGCGCCGAGGCAACTGCCACCGAAAAACCGGAATGCGGATGCATATCCGCAACGGCCAGCAAGAGCCTTGCCTTGGTCACGCCATGCAAGATGCTCAATAGCGAAAGTCATGATGCCTTGCAACTTGGCCCGCGCGCATGGCACGGCTGTACGGATTACCAATGGGAGAACAGATATTATGACCATCGATCGACGCACGGTTCTACTTGGAGGCGCGGTAGCCGTGGCGGCGGGGATGCGCCCCGCTATGGCCCGCCAATCTCTCGACGCTGCGGCCTGGCCTTCTATTCAGGCAGCAATTGACGGGGCCGCGCAACAAGGCGGGGGTGTGGTCCGGGTCTCCGGTGCGCACGCTCTGCGCAAAACCTTACGACTGCCCTCCGGTGTTATCCTCGAAGGCGGCGGGAATGCGCGACTGAGCGCAGCTTCAGCTATGCCTTCACTGGTCCGGTTTGAGGACGGGGCGGCAGGAGCGGGACTATCCGGTTTTGCTCTCGACGGGGAGGGGCGTACCACCCGCCTTGTGTTCGGACGGGCAGTAGCAGGAGCTACAGTCGAGGATTGTCAGGCGACGAATTACAAGACGGCCTTAGAGTTTGCGTCCTTCAGAGATGCCCATGCCTACGGCATCCGGTTGCGCCGCCTGACCATGTCCAACCCAGCCCCCGGCTCGCTGAACACTCTGGTGCTGCGCTCGACCATCGCCGGCCCGTTGGTACGTGACGCCCTGCTGGAAGACATCAGCGTGGAGGGTGCAGGCGGAAGCTACGACAAAAATGGTCCCCAGACGGGGGATCAGGTCGTGTTGCAAGGTGTGCGCGATTTCACGCTGAAACGTGTGACCAGTCAACGGGGCGGCGAAGTGGGGATTACTCTCTCGCGCCTGACCGGAAACGGTCTTGTTGAGGATTGTGTCGCCAGCTTGAATGACGGGCACGGGTTCAACATGGGCAGCGGCTTCATCGCAGCACGCGCACAGGGCGGTGAAAATTTGGTGTTGGATCGCCCCGTGACGTTTTCAAGCGGAGGAACCGCCATCGTGCAGCGAAAGCGCGGGGATGTCCTCTATCTCAACAAGACTGTACGAGGCCGTCCCGAAATTGGCGACACCATCGTGCAGGACGGTCGGCAAGTGGTCATCACTGAAGTCTTCCGTAGCAGCGACATCACCTTGCGCCGTTGCCTGGCCGAAGATAACTGGCAAAATTCCGAGGGCCGGCGGCGAGGCGCGGGCGCCGGGTTCTACACCCAGCAATGCGATCGTGTTTTCCTGGAGGATTGCACCGCCCGCAACAATGCAGGAAGCACCCAGCAATACGGGCTACTCTACGCCCAATCCACGGCAAGTTGGAAGAATTGCAATTTTAGCGGCAATTTGAAAAAAGATGTCAATGCAACCGGGCGCAGCCGGCGGCTTTAGAAGCATTTTCAAGGGCAATGGGTTCATTGCCCGTGCGCCGCAAAAAAAATGTCACTCCCGTTTTCACACATTGGTGTCCGTGATTTTTTTCATAGTGTTTGGATTCCGGGAAGGACGAACTGCAAGGGTTGGTTTCGCGTGGTTGTTTTGAAGGGTGGCGGCTTGTTGCGGTTGGTCAGGTTGAGGGGGCTGAGGAGTGCGACGGCGATGCGTGCTTTGAAGTCTTTGAGGCTTCCCTCATGCGTAGCGGCAAAGCCCTGTTTGGCGAGGCGGATCAGCAGGAATGCTATGATCGCGGCGTAAAGCTGTATCCGCACCGCGTTTTCAGAGCGGCCTAGAAAGGTGCGCACATTCAGGTTCTGCTTGATCCACTTGAAGAACAGCTCGATTTGCCAGCGTTGTTTGTAAAGGGCGGCGATCTCGTCGGCGGATCGGGTCATGTCGTTGGTGATGAGGACGAGCGGTGTTTTACCCTCCCGCGCGACGGTGATTTCGCGCAGCTGTGTGTCGTGCAGGGGATTGATCGCTCCGGCGCGGGGGCTTTTGTGGCCGACTTTCAGAAGACACTCACCAAGGATGCCCGTCTCGTCCGGGATGAGGGGGAGGGGGAGGACTTCACGCCGTTTCGCATCGCGCTTGAGGCGGGTGACAAAGACCGATCCCGCATCTACAATCCGCTGCCAGAAGCCATATTCGGCAAACCCCTTGTCAAAGACATAGACCCGCCCCGCTTCGACGCTGGCATCGCGCGCCAGCGCACTGTCGCTGATTTTTGGTGAGCTGAGATGGAAAGCCACAGGCATGTTCGCATCGGGGTCATGGTGGACATAGAGCTTGAGGCCGCGCACCCGGTTGTCCGCTTGCGGCCATGTAAAGCGCAGGTCGCGCAGAGGGATGGGCGAGGCATCGATCAACTCGGTCAATGCCCTGCCTTCGCCGCGCAACTTGCGCGCGGTTGACGCCATCAGGTGCTGCGCGATGTCGTGGAAGAACGCCGCCGGACGCTTTGCCGAGGCATCCGACAGAGTGGTGCGTTTGGGAACCCGCAGGTCCAGATGATAGAGCGCGTCGGGCCGTGCGCACAGGCCTTGCTCTATCTCCCGCAGGCTGTCCAAGCCCGCGACCTGCGCGAAGATCAGTGCCTTGAGATGTCTTTGACAACTCCATGCTTTGCCCCCGGTCCCGACCCCGTGATTGGCGTTATGCCGCGCTGCCGTTTGCGACAGGGTATGGCGGTCGAGGGGTTCCAGAAGACGACGGAATGCGGTAGAAGCGTAGGGCATGGCAGGCCTCCAAAAACAAGTCTGGCGACATGCTTTTTGGCCGTAAACGCGCGCCGCGTCTGCCATGCATTTTGACTCACCCCACAAATCACGGACACCAATGCGTTTTCACAGGAGTGACATTTTCTACAGTCATCCGCGTATAAGCGATTTCATCAACCGCTTAGGAGCCGCCGCTGCGGCCCTTGTATGGCTCGTCCAGATACATCGGACCGCGTTCGCGGTCGATCCGGCGTTTTTCCTGCATAAGCACCAAAAGCAGGAAAAGCACCATCCCCGCCGCCACAGCCAATGCGAGGATAATAA
>CALDZQ010000302.1 GCA_937944035.1 uncultured Neomegalonema sp.
ACCTGCGAGAAGTTCTGCCGGAAGAAATGCGACAGCGGGCGGTATTGGTCCGACAGCACGGCAATCGGCGTGTCATCGCCCATCGAGCCGAGCGCTTCTTTGCCGTCCTCCGCCATCGGGTGCAGCGTCGCTTCCAATTCTTCGAGCGTATAGCCCGCCGCCACCTGACGGCGGCGCAGCTCGGCCTTATCGAACATCGGCCGCGCTTCTTTGCCCGCAAGCAGCGGGTCAAGCTCGGTAATGCGGCCCGTCCAATCATCGAAAGGCAGCGCGGCGGCCAGCTCATCCTTGATCTCGGTATCGCGCAGGAACAGGTTCCGCTCCAAATCGACGCCGATCATCTGCCCCGGACCAACACGGCCCTTTTCCAGCACGTCAGCCTCGTCAACGATCACCATGCCTATTTCGGACCCGGCAATGACGATGCCGTCTTTTGTGCGGACGTAGCGCATGGGCCGCAGTCCGCTGCGATCCATCCCGCCAATCACCCAGCGCCCGTCGGTACAGGCCAGCGCGGCGGGGCCGTCCCACGGCTCCATCACCGAGTTGCAGTACGAATACATCGAGCGCCAGCTTTCCGGCATCGCGGTGGCCTTCTTCGACCACGCTTCGGGAACCAGCATCGTCTTGGTCATTGGCGCGTTGCGTCCCGCGCGGACAAGAACCTCGAACACGCTATCCAAGGCGGAGCTGTCCGATGCGCCGCCGGGAATAACGGGCTTGATGTCGTCCTCATGGCCCTTGAAGAACTGCGATGCCATGCGGATTTCGTGGCTTTTGATCCAATTCCGGTTGCCCTTGAGCGTGTTGATCTCGCCATTATGGGCCAACATGCGAAACGGCTGTGCGAGCGACCATTGCGGGAATGTGTTGGTCGAATAACGCTGGTGATAGATTGCAAACGCAGAGATGAACTCTTCGCTCTCCAGATCAGGGAAGAAGATCGAAACCTGCTCGGCCAGCATCATCCCCTTATAGATGATCGAGCGGCAGGAGAACGAGCAGACGTAAAAGCCTGTTACCTGCGCGGCCAGCACGGCTTTCTCGATCCGGCGGCGGATGATGTAGAGATCGCGCTCGAACGCTTCCTCGTCCGTGCCCTCGGTATTGGCAATCATCACCTGCTCAATTTCAGGGCGGGTCATGTTCGCTTTTTCGCCCAGAACGCTGGTGTTCACCGGAACCTGACGCCAGCCGTAAATGCGATAGCCAAAGCGCAGGATTTCGGACTCAACAATCCCGCGACACGTCTCCTGAGCGCCGAAATCAGCGCGTGGCAGGAAGATCATGCCCACAGCCAGCAACCCCGCTTGCGGCTCATGCCCCGTGCGGCGGATGTGATCTT
Organism: uncultured Neomegalonema sp.; assembly: GCA_937944035.1. Taxonomy (GTDB): domain Bacteria; phylum Pseudomonadota; class Alphaproteobacteria; order Rhodobacterales; family Rhodobacteraceae; genus JAHDDY01. The sequence continues at coordinate 1,346 of CALDZQ010000302.1, forward strand.
TGAAGAATTCCTGCGGAATTTGCACATGGATGCCCGCGCCATCGCCGGTCATCCCGTCCGCATCAACCGCGCCCCGATGCCAGATTGCACGCAAGGCTTCGATGCCTTTTTCCACCACCGAGCGGCGCGGAACACCGTCAATCGCCGCGACAAAGCCTACGCCGCAGGCATCGCGCTCCTGATCGGGATCGTACATTCCGATGGGATCGGGTACGCCAAAATACTTATCCATTGAACTTATCCCTCTTCTTTCGGCGCAAACATCGCGAAGACATCGGCTTCGGTCATGCGATTGCGGGTTTCTTCACCGCTGAAACTGTACCAACCGGGGTTTCCATCGACGAAAACCTCGTGGTCGAATTTGAAACCGGTCTGATCGTCGAACAGGCACGCCGAGACGATGTATTCCCCTTGTGGGAAATGCTCGCTTGGCTGTAGATGATAATAGAGGCCGGACCCGCATTCTCCACAAAATGCCCGTTCAGCCCAGTCAGACGAGGCGTAAGTTTTGATCGCCTCCGCCCCGGCAGTCACTTCAACCGCGCCTTCAGCGTGGACCGACATCAGCGGCCCGCCGCACCAGCGGCGGCAGGAACTGCAATGACACGCGCCAAGGCCGGGTTTCAGCGCCGCAGACATTTTCACCGTGCCATACAGGCAAGCGGCGGTTTTAACGTCACTCATGCCTCATCACTCCTTTTGCGGGGCGTATCATCGGCAAAGTCATAATAGGCGGGCTGGAATTCCACGAAGATATGCTCGAAAATCTTCTCATCCGCCGCATCATCCAACGTACCGACCGAAACATCCCAGTCGCCATCAGCAGCATCGGGTGCGGACCAAAACAACGTGCTGCCGCACTCCGCACAGAACCCGCGTTTGCCGATGTCTGACGAGGCAAACCATTTCAAGCCGCGCGCTTCGGTGAGCGTTACGCCGCCCTCGAATCTCACAGCCATAAGGGGGCCGGAATTTTGCACCCGGCACATCTTGCAATGGCAAACGCCAACACCGCGATTGCTGCGCTGCCCCTGAAAAGTGACAGCGCCGCATAAACATGATCCGCTTTCCATCGCTCTATTCCGCCGCGACAGAAGCGTTCTGCGCGATATAAGCCGCAATCGCGTCCGCCGCCTCACGGCCATCGCGGATTGCCCAGACCACCAGTGACGCCCCGCGCACGATGTCACCCGCCGCGAACACGCCCGGCATTGCCGTCTGCTTCGTGCGAAAATCAGCCCGCACCGTGCCCCAGCTGGTGACGCCAAGCTCCGGTTGATCCCAGAGTGTGGGCAAGTCTTCCGGCTCAAATCCCAGCGCCTTGATGACCAGATCGGCCTTCAAGGCATAGTCGGACCCGTCAACCTCCTCCGGCGCGCGGCGTCCATCCGGTCCGGGATTGCCGAGGCGCATCCGCACGGCGCGCACACCCGTGACACCATTATCACCGCCCTCGAATGCTTTGGGGGCCGAGAGCCAGTCGAACACGACGCCCTCCTCCTCCGCATTGGCGACCTCACGCATCGAGCCGGGCATATTCGCCTTGTCACGGCGGTAGAGGCAGGTCACAGACGTTGCGCCTTGGCGGATCGACGTGCGCACGCAATCCATCGCCGTGTCACCACCACCGATGACAACAACGTCTTTGCCATCAGCATTCAGCACACCGTTCTCAAAATCCGCGACGGTATCGCCAAAGCTTTTCTTGTTGGACGCGGTCAGGAAATCCAACGCTTGCACGACGCCGGGCAATCCGGCCCCCGGACCACCGATCTCGCGGGTCTTATAAACCCCCGTGCCGATCAGGATCGCGGCATGAGAGGCGCGCAGGTCCGCGAAGCTGATGTCTTTGCCGATGTCGCAGTTCAGTTTGAACGTGACGCCGCTTTCCTCAAGCTGCCCGACGCGGCGCATGACAACGTCTTTTTCGAGCTTAAAACCCGGAATTCCATAGGTCAGCAAGCCGCCCGCACGGTCATAGCGGTCATAGACAGTGACCTGAAATCCCTTACGGCGCAGCGCATCCGCCGCCGCCATTCCGGCGGGTCCGGCCCCGATGATGCCCACAGATTCGGCCCGCTCCACACGCGGACGGGCGGGTTTGACCCAGCCTTTCTGCCACGCGGTATCGGTGATATACTTTTCAATCGCCCCGATCGTTACAGTCCCGTGGCCGGATTGCTCGATCACGCAGTTGCCCTCACACAGGCGGTCCTGCGGGCAAATCCGACCACAGATTTCCGGGAAAGTGTTGGTCGCCTGCGAGATTTCGTAGGCTTCTTCCAATCGGCCTTCAGCGGTCGCTTTCAACCAATCGGGGATATTGTTGTGCAAAGGACAGTGAGACTGACAGAACGGCACACCGCATTGCGAACAGCGGGCTGATTGCTCGGCCGCTTTTTCGGTCGCATATTCGCGGTAAATCTCGTCAAAGTCCTCAGAACGCGCCTCCGCAGCCCGCTTTTCCGGCGTTTCGCGATTCACATCCACGAATTTCAGCATTTTGTTCGCCAAAACAGATTCCCCCACAAAGCGGCCAAAGAGCATGACGCTTAGCATTCGCTCAGAGCGAAAAGCAAGAAGGATTGCAAAATTAAGGCAACGGTACTGCCATACCCTGAGATAGTGAAGGTACTTAAAGCTTGTCTGTATAATTTTTACATCTTAAAGTAATCAGAGTTCGTACTATTTTTGCCCGCAAGAGAATGTACCCATGTCTCAAAACCCGCAAAATGACAAGCTACAGTTCGCCCTGTTTCAAACAGGGGCGGACATTCGTGAATTCAATGTCTATTGTGAGCGCAGGACTTGCGCGTACGTCATGGGCAAGCAAGGCAATGTCATCCGCCCCCGTATGAACTACCACGGCAATAAGCCGGTCATCCTTTCTTCACGCCGCCTGCATATATTCATTTGCTCGATTTGCGGCAATGAAAAGCGGTATCGGCGCAACTTTATAGGCACGGCTTGGCAGCGGGTCAGCTGACAGGTTGCCCCTGCCCGTCTGACCCCTTAAGAGCGTCGTATTCCCCATCGCGCAGGGCCGGACATGACCGTATTTCACCTCGTACTCGTTGCTATTGTTCAGGGCATAACCGAGTTTTTGCCTATCAGTTCAACGGCTCATCTCATTCTCGCACCAAAGCTGCTGGGCGCGGTTGACCAAGGGCCGTTGATCGATGTGGCCGTGCATGTGGGTACACTTATCGCGGTTCTGATCGCATTTCACCGTGATGTGGTCGAGGCGATTGCGGGGTTGTTCGATCTTCTCAGAGGGCGGTTCAAAACCGACGCCGCGCGCCTGACCCGCAACCTCATCATCGCGACGATACCGCTGATCATTCTGGGCTTTATCTTCCACGAGATCGGGGCGATGGATTGGATGCGGTCTTCGGAAAATGGTCGTGCTTACAAGGTGATAGGCTGGACGACACTGATTTTCGGTGTGCTGCTTTACATCGCCGACAGCTATGCACCGACTCGTCGCGACCTCAAATCCATCGGTTGGGTGGAGGCGGTTTTGGTCGGGTTGGCGCAAGCGATAGCGTTGATTCCCGGCACGTCGCGGTCCGGGATTACGATGACCGCAGGCCGTTTTCTGGGCCTTTCGCGCACGGAGGCCGCGCGTTTCTCGATGCTGATGGCGATTCCGGCGATTCTGGCGGGCGGCACGATCGGGGCGATGGATATTGTGGAAACCGGCAACGTCCAGCTGGGCTATGACGCCTTGATCGCTGCGGGTTTGAGCTGCATCGCGGCGCTGGTCGCCATCAAGCTGTTCATGGGCTACATCGCGACCGCGACCATGACGCCGTTCGTGATTTACCGTCTCGCCCTAGGAGCAATTTTGCTGTGGATCGCCTACGCGTAACCCTCAACACGCGGGCAGGGTCAGCGCCAGCCCGCCTTTTGATGTCTCTTTATATTTATCGCTCAGGTCGATGCCCGTCTGCCGCATCGTCTCGATGCAGGCGTCCAGCGAGACGAAATGCACACCGTCGCCGCGCAGGGACAGGGACGAGGCCGTCACCGCTTTGACCGCGCCGAAGCCGTTACGCTCGATGCACGGAACCTGCACCAGCCCGCCGACGGGGTCGCAGGTCATGCCGAGGTGATGCTCCAGCGCGATTTCCGCCGCGTTCTCGATCTGCGCATTCGTGCCGCCGCGCACCGCCGTCAGGCCCGCCGCCGCCATCGCGCTGGCCGAGCCGACCTCGCCCTGACAGCCGACCTCCGCCCCTGAGATCGACGCATTGTGCTTGATGAGACCGCCCACCGCCGCCGCCGTCAGCAGGAACTCGCGCACGCCTTCTTTTGTCGCGCCCGGATGATGGTCAAAATACCAGCGCAGCACCGCCGGGATCACACCCGCCGCGCCATTGGTCGGGGCCGTGACCACGCGCCCGCC
>CALDZQ010000303.1 GCA_937944035.1 uncultured Neomegalonema sp.
CAAGGCGCGCTCTACCTGCGCCTTCGTGTCAGCGGCAAAGCCACCGTCCATGACGACCATGCCGCACTGGCAAGTTATCCCGGCGCAAAACGCATTGTTGAAGTCGCGGTGACACATATTTTCCCTAATTGCCCGCGATACGTCCCTCATATGGAAATGATAACCCCCTCCCGCCACGTCCCCGAAGCGGGTAAGGACCAACCGACCCCCGCCTGGAAAGAAATCCCCCCGATTGCAGAGTTGTTATAACTGCAATGACGAATAGCCAGCAGTGGTCGCCCGACTATGTCCAACGCATCGTGCGTGTTTTGGAGACAAGCACGCGACCGCTTTTGGTGGAAACCGGGGATGGCCTCGCTATCGTCAAATATATGGGCAACAGGCAAGGCGATGATGCTCTGATTTGCGAACTTGTCGGAACGTCACTTGCCAAGCTTATCGGATTGCCGGTCGCGGACTTTGCGGTCGCCTACTTACCCGCCCTTGATCTTAACGTACCCGGACGAGGGATAGAGGCGGGTCCGGCTTTTTACTCGCGTTGGGAGCAGGCGGAGTCATTCTCTCACTCTTCGCGCCTACTCAAAAAATTGGCTGATCCTGCACAGATTACGCGGTTGGTTGCATTCGATACGTGGGTACAAAATCGGGACCGTTATGACGGGTCCGGTCAATCTGAAGCCAATCTGGATAATTTGCTGTTCCGCTTGGATGGCCCGAATGCAGGAATGCTTGTAATCGATCACACCCATGCGTTTGTTGAAACAACACTGGCAGATGATATGAACAAGGCATGGGTAGAGGAAACCACTGTTCACGGCGCTTTCGAGGAATTTTTCCCTCTGCTCTCATCTGACCATATCCACGCCGCATTGAATAGCATCAGTGCCATAACTGAAGAAACGGTGCTGGCAATCTGTCAGCGTGTGCCTTCGGAATGGGGGATGACACCCGGTTTGGCATCACAGATGACAACATGTATTGTGCAACGGGCGCAGCAGCTTGAAAACTGGTTCCCTGATGCGCTTTTGGCGATGGGTAAGGATAGAAAATGATCGACGGAGGGCTTTTTCACACCCTAATACAGTACGGCGAACGGCCCGAACGCATGGAATATGTGAATGTCGGTGTTGTTGTGTTCGATGCCCGCACAGGGAAGACGGCCCACCGCCTCGTCGAAACGCTCTGCGGAAAGGATGCTGCCCATCCCAAGATGCTCGCACTTGAAGATTTTGCTGATCGCACCGCGCAAGCCGTCATGACTGAAGGGCGGCGTTTTTCGACGGAGCGATTGAACGCCAAGCGAGCAGGGTTGTTCCACTTGACCCCTTTTTGTGCGGTGAACGGGAACGATGCAAACCAAGTGGCGGAAGAACTTTTTCACAAACTCGTTGCGTCTCCGGTAAAAATGTTGGGCTGACATCTCCGGCGGCAATCAGCCACGATTAGGAAGTTTACAAAGATGAAGCAGATTTCAATGCGCGCAGCGGCACTCACCCTCATCCTTCTCGCCCAACCCACGGCGGCCCATCACGGGTTTCGGATGGATTACGATGCCTCGACAACCTATTGGCTGGAGGGGACGATTGTTGAGGGGTATTATGGCTTGCCCCATGCGGAGTTTGATCTGCGCCTTGATGCCGGGGCGATGCCGGAAGCGGGTGATACGGATGACAAAGCGGCGGATTTGATCGGGCGGCTCGAACGCTCGCCCCGCGATTTGCGTCCCATCGTTGAGGTCGAGTTCCCGCAGCAGGATCAGTTCTACGCGCTGGGGGATGTGCTCAAACCCGGTGATACGGTGGCGGTGATCGTGATGCGCGGCTGCGACTCGCCAAACCCGTTGCGGGCGCAGTGGATCAAGCTGCCGGACGGCACAACCCTGCGCGCAAAAGGCACGGTTCAGGCGGAGGTTCAGGTCTGTGAACGCGCTTCTGGCCGCGATTGAGGGCTGGGACTGGGTCGTCGCCCTGCGGCGCAGTCTGTGGGGCTATGGCGCGCTGAACGCGGCCCATATCGCCAGCATCGGCTTGTTGCTCGGCTCGATCATCAATGTCGATTTGCGGATGACCGGCCTGTGGCGCGGTGATCGCTGGCGGGAGGGGTTGCGCGAGGCGCTGCCGCTGGCCAAGGCGGGTTTTGTGCTGGCCGTAATCACGGGCACGCTGTTGTTTGCGGTCCGCGCCGGACGCTATGTCGATATGACCCCGTTCCGGCTGAAAATGGGCTTGCTGGCGCTGGCGCTGGCGAATATCTGGTTGTTTCACAAACGCTTTCACACGGATGACATCCGCACCGCCGCCATGCGCGTTTCCGCACTCGCCTCGCTGTTATTGTGGCTGGGTATTTTGGCAGCGGGGCGCGCTATCGGGTTTTTGTGAGAAATAATTCTACGATGAACGGTGCTTTAGGGGTTCGCCTCTGCCGCCGATTCCGCTAAAAGCGCCCTCTTTCTACCCTTTCGCTTCGGAGTTCCCGTCATGGGCTATCGTATCGTTGTTGTGGGCGCGACCGGCAATGTGGGCCGCGAACTGCTGAATATCCTCGCCGAGCGGGAATTTCCCGCCGATGAAGTCGCCGCACTCGCCTCGCGCCGTTCTGCAGGGCAGGAAGTCGACTATGGTGATAAAGAACTCATCGTGCAGGATCTTGAACGCTTTGACTTTGCGGGATGGGACATGGCCCTGTTCGCGGTCGGGTCCGAGGCAACGAAGACATATGCCCCGAAAGCGGCCGCTGCGGGCTGTGTGGTGATCGATAACTCGTCGCTCTACCGCTATGACATGGACGTGCCGCTGATCGTGCCGGAAGTGAATCCGGAAGCCATCGACGGCTACACCAAGAAAAACATCATCGCCAACCCGAACTGCTCGACCGCGCAGATGGTTGTCGCGCTGAAACCCCTGCACGACCGCGCCACGATCAAGCGCGTTGTTGTCTCGACCTACCAGTCGGTTTCGGGCAGCGGCAAGGAGGCGATGGAGGAGCTGTGGAACCAGACCAAAGGCATCTTCGTGCCTGGTCAGGAAGTCGCGCCGAAGAAATTCACCAAGCAGATTGCCTTCAACGTTATCCCGCATATCGACAGCTTTATGGATGACGGCTCGACCAAAGAAGAGTGGAAGATGGTCGTCGAGACCAAGAAGATCGTCGATCCGAAGATCAAAGTCACCGCCACTTGCGTGCGTGTCCCCGTGTTCGTCGGCCACTCGGAAGCGATCAATATCGAGTTTGAACAGCCCCTCGATGCCGAAGAAGCCCGCGATATTCTGCGCCAGTCGCCCGGTATTCTGGTGGTCGATCAGCGTGAGGACGGCGGCTATACCACGCCCGTCGAATGCGTGGGCGATTTCGCCACCTATATCAGCCGCATCCGCGATGACCAGACGGCGGACAACGCCATCAACCTGTGGTGCGTGAGCGACAACCTGCGCAAAGGCGCGGCTCTCAACGCGGTTCAAATCGCGGAGTTGCTGGGACGGCGGTGTTTGAAGAAAGGGTGAGGCGCCGTTTGACTCCCTCGCATGGTGATTCAATACTTGCCATAGAAGGAGAAACGCCATGCGCCTGTCTATTGTGACCCTTGCCCTCGTTATGGGCGGCTGCGCCGTCCAGAATCCGGCACACAACGCCGTAACAGCCATTCCGCAAGCCGCCTGCACGGCGGACGGGGTGCTTGAAGAAGGGCGGCAAGCACGCGGCTATCCCGCCAACTGCCCCGACCAGCCTGCGCTGATCGAACCTTACCGACTCGGCGCGACGATTGCCGCGTTGGAGGAGGAGTTGCGTGAGATCAATTACCTGATTGCCTCGCGTGACAGCCGCAGTATCCTCGGCGGGTATCGCGGCTTTTACGGCGGTTTCGGCTCCAGCGGCTATCTGATCGGGCGGCGCGTCGAGATCAAGAACGCTTTGCGCGCTTTGAAGCGCCAGGCGGGGATTGCGTGAGCGATACGCGCACCGGCGGCTGTCTTTGCGGCGCTGTCACCTACACCGTAGCGGGGCCGATGCGCCCCGTTATCGCGTGCCATTGCCGGCAATGCCGCAAGACCAGCGGCCACCACGTCGCCGCCACAGCCGCCCCGCGCGAGGCGGTTACGATCACGGGCGCGCCGCAATGGTTCACCTCGACACCGGGCGTCCGGCGCGGCTTCTGCGGCACATGCGGCGCGAACATGTTCTGGGACACCCAAAGCAGCGCTTCGCTATCGATCTTCGCCGGAACACTCGATGACGCGCGCGGGCTGGCTTTGGCCGGACATATCTACACCGATGATAAAGGCGCGTATTACGAGATCACCGACGGCCTGCCCTGCGCAGGCGGCTGCGATCCCGATCTGACAACGCAAGTGGCGCGATAGCGGTAAATCAGCTTTTCCCGAAATCGCTTCAATCTCCCAGACCCAGCTTTCTTTTGCGGTCGCTTGACCATTTGAGGATGGTCAGGTCGAAGGTGAGTGCCATCAGCGAGACGCAGATGCCCAGCACGAAGTTCTTGCCCAAATCCGTCCCCGCCAACGTGCGTTGCAGTTCCTGACCCAAATCCTGCGTGCCGATAAAGGCGGCGATGATGACCATGAAGAACGCGAACATGATCGCCTGATTGAAACCGACCGCCATTGTCGGCAGGGCGAGCGGCAGTTGCACATTGACCAGCTTTTGCCAGCGGGACGCTCCGGCCATATCGGCCGCCTCCGTCATTTCGGCGGGCACAGCGCGCAGTCCCTCGATGGTGTAGCGGGTCAGGGGGACCATCGCGAAAATCAGGATCGAGAAGATCACGGCGATGTCCGTGATGCCGAACAGCATGATTGCCGGGATCAGATAAACAAAGCTGGGGAAGGTCTGCGCGGTATCGCAAGCCAGAAGCACCCGGTGTGACCATTTTTCACTGCGCGCGGCGATGATGCCCAGCGGCAGGCCGATCAGCATGGCAAGCGCCACCGCTGAGATCACCGAATAGAGCGTGATGACCGAGCGGTCCCACCACCCTGACAACGCTACGAGCGAGAAGAACAACGCCGCATAGACCGCCTGCCGTTTACCCGCCAGGGAGAGGGCAAAAGCGGTGACAAACAGGATCAGGGCAGGCGTCGGGATCGAGAGCATGAAGTTGCGGAAAGGAATGAGCACCTGCACGTTCAAAAACGCGCGCAGGAATCCGGTCGTGGCCTTTACCACGTCGATGGACAGAAAAGCTTTGATCGCGGTGTCGATTTCCTTGCCCATGCTCAGGCTTTGCCGGCGGCCGATGGTGTTGGCCACGTCGATGAACTGGGCAACGATGCAGAAGAACACGAACACGCCGATTGCGGTCAGCAGGATGATATGCCGCTTCCACCACGGCGTTCCGCGTTCAAAATGCCGGGGCTGCATGACAACCCACGCTTTTGACATGCGGTCGAGCGTGACGGCGAGCAGGACGATGGTGACGCCGATCTCGAAACTGCGGCCCAGCTTGAAACTGCCCATCATGGCCAGCAGTTTCGCGCCCAGACCCGGCATACCGATAAAGGCGGTCAAAACCACCATAGCCAGACAGAGCATAATGACCTGGTTCACGCCGACCAGAATCTCGGTGCGGGCGGCGGGCAGGTAGACGTTGCGCAGAAGCTGAAACTTCGTGCAGCCGCTCATTTTTCCGGCTTCGACCACTTCGGGTGAGACTTTTTGCAGGCCGAGCGTTGTCATCAGGATCATCGGCGGGATGGCGTAGATTGTGGTGGCCACCGCGCCCGCCGTCGGCCCGACCTTGAAGAAAATCACCGCCGGAAGCAGGTAGGTGAAGAAGGGCAGCGTTTGCAGAACGGATAAAACAGGTTTGATGGCGGCATTAAAGGCCCGCGACTTCCACGCGAGAATGCCCAGAGACAGGCCGATGATGAAAGCCAGCGGCGCGGCGACGACCAGCACCGACATCGTTTCCATCGCGATCTTCCACTGGCCGACAAGGGCGGTCCAGGTGAACGTGAACGCGGCCAGCAATGCCATCCGCCATCCGCCGAGATAATAACCGATGACCGTGGCAACCCCCGCAATCGCCGTCCACGGGATCGGGCCGATATTGGGCCAGCGGCGCTTGCCGAACAGCAGGTTTGCCGTTGCGTCCAATACCGCTTCAAGCCCTCCGGTCAGCCAACGGGTGAAGGTGAGCAGGCCGAGGTCGTCCTTCACGAAATTAAACGCAACGTCGAGCATCGGCGCGAAAGGCGGGATCATGCTTTCGGGCAGGCGGTGAAGGGCGGCGGGGAGGAGGCCGAGATACTGAAATACGGTCAGGGCCGCGCCGATGCCCACCAGTATCAGCGCGAAACGCTGCGGGGATACCTCTCCCGAACCGGAGGCGGGGGCGGGGGCCATCGTTGCGTCAGCCATCAATCTGTCCCCACGAGGATACTGAGCGCGTCATTGCGCGATAGCGCGCCGATCATAGCGCCATCGCGGGTGACGGGGATGGTTTCGCGGGTGTCGCTGACCAGCATACGGGCCATATCCCGCACGGTGGCGGTTGCCTCGACCGGCGTGCCATCCCCGGCGAGGCCGTCACGGATCAGGCCGCCGGCGCGGACGACACGGGCCTTGTCAATGTCCTCGGTAAATTTGCGCACGTATTCGGTGGCGGGGTTGAGAACGATGCGGTCGGGGGTGTCGCATTGCTCGACCGCGCCATCCTTCATAATGGCGATGCGATCCGCGAGGCGCAGGGCTTCATCGAAATCATGGGTGATGAAGACGATGCTCTTGCCCAGCATCGCCTGAAGGCGCAGGAATTCGTCCTGCATCTCGCGGCGGATCAGCGGATCGAGGGCGGAGAAGGGTTCGTCGAGAAACCAGATGTCCGGCTCGATGGCGAGGCTGCGGGCGATGCCGACGCGCTGTTGCTGACCGCCGGACAATTCGCGCGGGAAGTAGTCTTCGCGCCCCTCAAGCCCCACAAGGCGCACGACCTCCAAGGCCCGCTCGCGGCGGGTGTGTTTGTCTTGACCGCGCATTTCGAGCGGGAAGGCCACGTTTTCGAGTACGGTCCGGTGCGGGAGCAGACCGAAGCTTTGGAACACCATCCCCATCTTGTTGCGGCGCAGGTCGATCAGGTCTCGTTCGCGCAGCTTTCCGATGTCTTGACCATCGACTTCAATCGTGCCGCCCGTAATGTCGTGGAGGCGGGAAAAACAACGCACGAGTGTTGATTTGCCGGAGCCGGACAAGCCCATGATAACCAGCATCTCGCCACGGGCCACGTCGATGGACACATCCTTGACCCCGGCGATATAGCCATCCGCCTGAATGGCATCATAGCTGTGCCCGGACGGCATTTTTCTGAGATATTTTTTCGGGTCCGCCCCGAAAAGTTTCCAGACATTGCGGGCTGCTATGACGGGGGCGTCAGAGGTCATGGGATGATCCTGTATGTGGAAAAAAGCCCCGCCCGTAAATCCGGGCAGGGCTGATTGTTATTTGAACATGCAAAGTATCCGGCGATCAGCCGTCAACCATTTCAAGCAACTCACCGATACGCGACTGGATGGCTTTGAGTTCCATCATCACCTCGTCCTGAGACATCGAGTCGGCGACTGCTTTTTGTGGCACGTTGCCTGCAAGCATGGCGGTGACATAATCGCCGTTGGATTCGAGCCATGCTTCGGCTGCCTCTTCCGGCTCCAGTTCGTCCACATCAACCAGACGGGCCATTTCAGCAATCTGGGCATTGGTGAAGTTCACTTTGGTCAGCGTTTCATACGCGCCGGGCCATTTGTCCTTCATCCCGTCCCATGCGGCCTTTTTCAGATAGCCGTCCGGCGGGTTGCCGCAGTCATACAGCTCGTTCGGGTTGGGGCCGACTTTCGGGTCTTTATCGCAACCGTCTTCCCAAGCGGGAAATTCAACGAATTCGCCTTCCCATACGGCTTCCGCAAAGTTTGGCGTCCAGTTGAAGACGACGATGGGGCGCTTGTCCTCTTCGGCGGAACCGATTTCGGCCCAGAGAGCGGCGGCGGAACCCGCGTTGACGACGGTGAAGTCCATATCAAGTGCGGCAACGCGCTCCTGACCATGCTTGAGCCAGTCAACCGGACCGTCGAGATAGCGGCCCTTGTCACCCGTTTCCGGCGTGGCAAAGACGGCAGCGCAGTCGTTGAGGGCTTTCCAGTCGGGCAGACCGGGGCAGGCTTCCTTGGTCCACATCGGATACCACCAGTCCTCGCGCGTGACGGCGTTGTGGTCGCCCGCGTCGTGAAGCCCGCCTTTTGACAGGGCTTCGCGGAACGATGCGCCGAACGCGCCTTCCCAGACTTCAAGCTCCATCGTCACATCGCCCAGACGGATCGATTCGTACACGGCCTGACTGTCGGTGGTGACGAATTCGACGTTGTTGCCCTGAGATTCGAGGATCTGTCCGACCACGTTTGACATCACAATCTGGGAGGACCAGTTGTGGATGGGAATGACGATAGGGTCACTGCTGTCTTCGGCCATAGCGGCGAAGGGCAGGGTGGCCATCATGCCTGCCGCAAGGGCGGCGGTGAGGTTTTTCATAGTATTCTCCCGTTATCGACGCCGCCCCGGTTCGTTGGTCCGGTGAGGCGATTCTTGGTTATTGTCGTCTTTACGGCGCTAACACTCTCGCACGGTTTTCCTGACAATCAAGAATATTTCTTCTCATGGATGATTTTTCATCCAAAACCGTCCTTTTCCCGATACGGCGGCGGTCTTCGCAACGCGAAACCGATCGGCGCGCATCCATCTTGTGTCGGGATGCGGCAAAGGCGGATTTCATTCACGGTTATATTTATTTCACTACGGGGAAAATTCCTTCTACACAAAACCATGTGGTGATGCCATCATGCGCACCCGAAATAACCCGTGTAACCCTGAACGGATACCCGATGCCCGCAATAACGCCCGCGCAAGAAAAAACACCGTGAAGGGCAGTCCCATCAAGCTCCAACAAGACCCCCACAGCGTTAAACCGGAGGGGCGTGAAAAAGTGTTGGAGGTGGCCATTGGCCGCGAGGTCCGCGCCTATCGCCGCCAGCAGGAAATCACCGTGGCGGAACTGGCGCAACTGACCGGGCTGTCCATCGGGATGCTGTCGAAGATCGAGAACGGCAATACCTCGCCCTCGCTATCGACCCTGCAAACGCTGGCGAATGTGTTGTCGGTTCCGCTGACCAGTTTTTTCCGGCGGTTTGAGGAAAGCCGTGAGGCGGTGCATACCAAATCCGGCGAGGGGGTCGAGATCGAACGCGCCGGAACGCGGGCCAAGCACCAGTACAATCTTCTGGGCCATATCGGGTCCAATGCATCCGGCGTGATCGTGGAGCCGTATCTGATAACTTTGACGGCTGAATCGGATGTCTTTCAGACCTTTCAGCATGGCGGGGTCGAGACGATCTACATGCTGGAGGGCGCGGTTGATTACCGGCATGGCGACGCGGTGTACCCGCTGAGACCCGGCGATACGCTGTTCTTTGATGCCGATGCCCCGCACGGGCCGGAGCGCCTTGTCACCCTGCCCGCCCGCTACCTGTCAATCATCAGCTATCCGCAGACGACGTGATAAAAGTCATTCGCGATCAACTTGAGTCAGAAGTCTGACGCTCTATGGTTCAACCTGATCGCGGAGGACTTTATCGCATCGCCGCGACCGCCGCCTCGACACCGCCCCTGCTGAAGGGGGCGTTCATGCGCGAGAGGGCCATCTCAATCGTGCCGAGCGTGCCGAGGATCATCGGCTCGTTCACATGGCCCATATGGCCGATGCGGAAGGTGCGGTTGGCGTCCATACCGAGGCCGAGGCCCAAAGTTACACCAAGGTCATTCTCGCAGATGCGGCGGAGTTCCTGCGCGTTGATCTCTCCGGTAACGATGGTTGTCACCGCGTCCGAGCGGGCGGTGGCGTCGGTGATGTTCAGCTCTATCGGCCCGCCCTGCCCCCAATGCTGTACCGCTGCACGCACACCGTTGGCGATGCGGGTGTGGCGGGCGAAGATGGCGTCCATGCCTTCCGCTTGCATCATATCGAGGGCGGCGCGCAGGCCGAAAATGTGCTGAACCGGGGCCGTG
>CALDZQ010000304.1 GCA_937944035.1 uncultured Neomegalonema sp.
AGCGCGATAATCCCCGGCTGCAAATCCAAATCCAGCCGCGCGTAGGAGCGGAATGCGATCATGCGCAAATGTGTCAGGGCAAGCGTCATATTCCTTCACTAACGCCAAAAATCGCTTCCGTCAGGGATATTTCGGCTCCAGCCCCGGCATCCCGTCCAACTGCCGCAGCCGCGCAAGCGCCGCCCCGTTCAGGCCATTCCCGCCCCGATACTCAATCTCGTCCACATCCAAACCGCCCAACGCCCGATACAGCGCCCCCGCCTGATCCGGGGTCAACGCCTCCAGCGGATCGATATAGGTGCGAATTCCAAACACCACCGCCCGCGTCCGGGGCAAGCGCACGAATGTCTGGCGCTCCACCCGGATATACAGCCGCGCGTCCGGGTCTTCGGCATCGCGGAAATCGCCCGACGGTTGATGCAATTCATCGGTCGAATGCACGGTCCAGTTCGCCCGCCACAGCGGCTTATCCGCCCGCACCCCCTCGAACATCCGGTTCACCCGCTTGGCCAGATCATCGGTATAGTCCGGCACAGGCCCGTGGATATGTGTCAGCGGATGCCCGATTTTCTCGGCCAGCGACCAGCGTGACGGAAAGCACAGGATCGCCGCCGTGAGCCGATACTCCTGCCCCGCCGCGTTTTGTTGAAGGATACAGAAATCCTCCTGCACCATCCCCCCCGCTCTCACCAACGGCAGATCATCCCCCGCAGCACCGGTCTGAGAATACGGATGCGCCGTCAGCGCCAGCAGCAATTCATCCTGCGCGGCACGGCTTTGCTTCTCCTCCGCAAAAACCACGTCACGGCGTTCAGCGATCAACCGCTCCCGATAGGCCATCTGCGCCACATGATCCGGCCCCCGCTCGATCCAATTCGCGGGATCAAGCGGCTGCACCCCCGGCTTACGCGCCAGCTTCGGATCGGCCCAGGGGGCATACGCGACCATGATTGTTCCTGCTGCAATGAAAAAAGCCCCGACAACCTGTCGGGGCTTTCCATCACAGTCAATCGCTACAGCCAAACCAGGAAGTTGTTTTGGCGCGTTTTCCGAGTCGGGCAATGAACCCATTGCCCTTGATAACGCTAGAACTGTTATTCAGCCGCGTTCGGCGCATCGCCCGGTCCGGTATAAATCCCGCGCGAGTCGCGCATCGAATCCCGGATCAACGCTTTCGCAAGCGACAGGCACATCAGCACCATGATGAACGTGAACGGCAGCGCACCGATAATCATCGCGTTTTTCAGCGCCTCCATCGGATCACCCCCTTCACCACCGGCGGCCAGCAACAGCGCACCGATCACAGCGGTCATCAGCACACCCCAAACAATGCGGTGCTTGATCCCGGCCTGCAAACTGCCGCCCGACATAATGGTGTTCATCACCAGAATACCGGAGTCAGCTGAGGTCACGAGGAAGGTCAGGATCAGCACAACGCACATGATCGTCAGCCCCGACAACAACTGAGGGTTTTCAATCATAACGCCCAACGTCGCGAACAGCTTGTTGGTATTGCTCGCCCCTTGGATCGCGCCCTCGGCAATGCCTTTGATCTCCAGATCAATCGCCGTGCCGCCAAGAATCGTCATCCACGCAAAACAGACCAGCGCGGGTGCGAAAACAGCCCCGATGATGAACTCACGCACGGTACGCCCGCGCGAGATACGCGCAAGGAACAGCCCGACGAAAGGCGAGAACGCAATCCACCACGCCCAGTAGAACGTGGTCCAAGCCGCTTGCCACTTGAACAGACGGCTTTCCTCGGTTTGCGCCCACAGGCTCTGCGCGACGCCTTCAAACCCGTCCGCCGCTTTCAACGAAGCGGGCAGTCCTTCTTTAAAGCCCTCGAAATTACCCCAAGGCCCGGTCGCATAGATACCGGCAACCTCTTCCGCGCTCAGGCTTTTCGCCGCTTCCGGCAATCCTGCGGCAAACGCCTCGGCCGTCGGCGCACTATACGCACCGAACGAGATCGAGAAGAAGTTGAGCAGATAATCGATCATCGCGGTGACATAAGTCGACATCGCAAAAAGGAACGAGCCGAATACGACGAATGTGCCAAGCAAAATCAGTGACAGCACAAGGTTCAGGTTCGACAGATACTTAACCCCGCGCCCGACACCCGACACAGCCGACAGCGTCGACAAGGTCATGATGACCAACAGACACGCGATCAGACCAACCGTACTCGGTTTCGGCGGACCATCAGCGGATTGTGTCACCAGCCATTCGAGATCGGTAATCGCATAGACACCGTCAACCAGCTGGCTCACACCGAACCCGATGGTCACACCAACGCCAAGGATGGTTGCGATAACACCGACAATATCGACGAAATGCCCCAGAACACCGTTCATCAAACGCCCGAACAATGGCGTCAGCGCGGAACGGATCGTCAGCGGCATGTCACGCGTAAACGCGTAATAAGACAGCGAAAGCCCCGTCACCACATAGATCGCCCATGCGTGAAAACCGTAATGGGCAAAGGTATAACGATAGGCTGACTGCACCGCTTCCGGCGTATTCGGCGCAACATCACCGGCGACCGTGACAGGGTTAGACCCCCACAGTCCCATCGGCTCCGCCGTCGCGAACACCATCAGGCCGACACCCAGACCCGCACCGAACATCATTGCAAACCACGAGAAGGTCGAGAACTCGGTTCCCTCACCTTCACGCCCCAAAATCCGCTTGCCGGAGGACGGCCAAATGGCGATGGCGATCAGAAAAAACACAAACGAGCCGGCGGCATAAATGTAGAAAGTATTGAACACATTCAAAAGTTGTGTGTTCCAAGTCGAAAGCATAGTTTCTGCGTTACCGGGCCAGATCAGTGCCCAAACGACCAGCAAAGCGATGGTCAACTTACTGACCAGCGCGATGGGTACGCTGTATCCCTCATAAAATCCCGATTCGGCGGTGTTAACGTCGAGATCGGTGAATGGCTCTTTCATTGAACTATCTCCCCCAATTTTTAATCGATACTAGAGCGTTCTCAAGGGCAACGGGTTCATTGCCCGACTCGAAAAACGCGTCAAAACAAGAAGTTAGAGCATCCGGAATGATTTTTATATCGTTCAGGATGTTCTAATTTTCACAACGTTCACTTCCCAAGTGTTGAAAAATGATACGCTTGCCTAGCACAACCCTGAAGGAAACGTAAATTTTGCATGGGAGTAAATGCGCCGCGAAATTACCCTTTCGCGACACACAGCCAAAGGATCAGCGATCCGGCCGGAAGGGTTTTCCAAGCATAGACGGCGCTGCCCGGCGTGCTCCGGCGGCAGAAATCACCACCAGCGCAATGATCGTCGCGAGGTACGGCGTCATCGCCAAAAATTGAGACGGGATCGACAGGCCCAGCGTCTCACCGTAAAACTGCGACAGCGAGGCGGCGGCGAACAGATACGCCCCGAATATCAGGCGCATCGGCCCCCATCCGGCAAACACCACCAGCGCCAACGCGATCCAGCCGCGCCCCGCCGTCATGTTCTCACCCCACAGCGGCGTATAGGCCAGCGACAGATACGCCCCGCCCAGCCCCGCACATGCGCCACCAAACAGCACGGCGGCAAACCGCGAGCGCAGCACTTTCAGGCCGACCGCGTTGGCCGATTC
>CALDZQ010000305.1 GCA_937944035.1 uncultured Neomegalonema sp.
TTTCGTGTGCGTGCAGTCAGGCCGTGCAGCTGCCGCCGCCGAGGACGCAGAATTTGGCGCAGTGTTTGTGGTTCAGCTTGATCGGGCGCTCGGCCTCTTTGAGGGTTGTGCCAAGCTCGAATTCCTCGTCATAGGCCAGCAGGGTGCAGGCGAGGACGGTGGGTTTTTCAGCGCCGCGCCGCTTGACCACCATCCGCGAGGTCGCGCACATGATGTCGGTGGGTGAAATATTGAGGATGCCCCAACATTCTGTAGTGATTTCAGGGACTTCAGCCTCCTCGTCCATTTCGGGGAAGAGGATGCACTCGCCGGGTTCGGACGCATCAATCTTGACGCCCTCGCGCGCGAAGAGGGCCGCGTAGCCCGCCCGCGCGTCCGATTCGTCCTCGTCCCAGCAGGTGCGCCCGGCGGCGTCCATCTTGAAACCGTTCGCGGCAAGCCAGCGCATCCCCTCGACCATCTTGTCAAACGAGCCTTTGCCGCGCTCGCGGTCGTGCAACTCGGCGGTGTGGTGATCGATGGAAAGGCGCAGGGTCAGCTTGTCGCCGAAGCGTTCGTGCAGGTCGAGCAAGCCCTTCTGAACGCGGGGCCGCATCATCGGGGCCATCGCGTTGGTGAGGATCAGCAGGTTGAAACCGCGCTCCAGCACGGCCTCGGCCATGCCGATGATTTCGGGATTCATGAACGGCTCGCCGCCGGTGAAACCGATCTCCGGCACGGGCCAGCGGGCGGGAGCGACCTTGCGGCGCTCCTCGATTTGTTCAAGGTATTCTGTCACTTCCGCACGGGTCATGTAGACCAGTGCGTCATTGGTGGGGCTGGACAGGATATAGCAATTCACGCATTCGATGTTGCACAGGGTTCCGGTATTGAACCACAGCGTCTCGATCGCGGTCAGCGGAACCCGCGCCCGCCGCTCGCCCTTGGCGGTGATGTCGGGATGGGAGAATTTTTCCGTCGGGACCGGAGACACACGGTCTTCCATGATCGCGGTTTCCGGAACAATCGGGCGAATTTCACCATCCATAGAACTCTCTCCCAAGGCGCTTTCGTGCATAAGTTTCATTCGGCTAACCCCCATAGCAAACGAAGTCAAATTGTGCGCCCGCGCCTCGCGATCTTGTTAACGCGTTGAAATCTTATACGGGTGGTCGTTTTTCGGTCTTTGTTTCTGTGCAGGACTATGCGATTCAGGATTTTAACATGGGTATCCGCGAGTGCGCGTCCGGCAATGAACAGCATTAGAAACTTTTTGGCGTGGTGGTTCGGCGAGTTGCGGCTCGTGTTTTCCGGACGCGCCCGCTCGCCCCTCTCGCTGGCTTTGTCGAGCAAAGAGGTGGCGCTGATGGAGCGGGGGATTGACAATCCGCTCGGCGTGGTCGGGTTGGAAGACCCTGATTATCTCGTTCAGATCGAGGGCTTGCGCAGCATCGCCGAAAAACGGGCGGGGCCATCGGCGCCGGTTGAAATCCGGTTGCCCCACGATCAGGTGCGGTTTTTGGATCTGGACAGCCCCGTCTCCGAGACGGGTGTGAATAATATCGCGGTTCGCGTCGCGGATGAGGTGGCGCGCAAAGCGGGGGATCTGGTCGCTGTGCCGGGGCCGACCGTGCGCAGGCCGAACGAGAAAATCCCGCAAGTGATCGTGGCAACGGCGCTGAAAAGCACCATTGCCGATGCGGTCTCTTATGCGCGGAAATGGGGGTTTCAGCCCCTACGCGTGACCAGTGCGGACTGGCCGGCCGAGTTTCCGGGGGGGCCGAATTTCTATGCCTCCGAAGGGCGGGTCCGGTCGCCGTTGATCTCGCGGGTGATCCGGTGGCTGACGCTTTTGACCGTGCTGCTGACCGCCACTGCCGTTGCCCGTGCGCTGGGGACGCGGGCCAGCATTGCCGAGACATCGAGGATGCAAGCCGTCTCCGTCGCGCCTGCCGCGCGTGACAAGGGTGATGGGGAACTGAGACTGGCCAAGTATGCGCACTCGGCCTCCTCGGCGATTGAGGGGCGGACCGAAACGGTTCCGGTGTGGTATCTGCTGAGCGAATTGGCGGCGGTGATGCCCGGTGATGTGGCGCTGGACACGGTGAAATATCAGCCGGGCAGCGTCACGCTGGAAGGGCGCGGCACGTCGCTGGATATTATGGCGCGGGCGGTCGAACGCTCGCCGTTGTTCTCGGAGCCGCGTATCATTGAAACCAGCGTCAGCAGTAAGGGAATCGCGCGGTTCCGTATGGCCGTCACGGTGAATGCGCGGGGGCCGCTATGAGGAATACCGGGCGCAGTACCGCCGCCGCGATCTTGTTGCTGTGCGCCCTGTCGGCGGCGCTGGCGGCGCTGATAATCGTGCCGATCGTCGTGATGTGGAACGCCGACGGCGCGACGATCCGCGACAGCCGGAACATCATGGATCAGGCGCAAGCGGACGAACGGGACATGGGGCGGCTGGGGAAAGCGGGCGCGCAGTGGAGGGCTTTTGCGCGGGACGATGATTCCGGCTTTTTGAAAGCGGCGACGGGCGAGGAGGCGCGGCTGAACGCGCGGGACTATATCACCGCCCTGATTGAGGCCCAGCAAGGCAGCCTCTCATCCATCGCCTCCACGGTCGGGCCGTCAAGTCGGGACCGGATCGAGTTGATCCATGTGGAAATCACCGCGCAAATTCCATCCGCGCGCTTGCCCGCGATGTTGATCGCGCTGGAAGACGAGCCGCCTTTCATGCTGGTCGAGTCGTTTATTCTGTCGTCATCGGCGGATGATAACGCGGCGATCCGGCTGAAGGGAACGATGCAGCGGTTTGAGAGGGATACGGAATGAATCGTGACGTGGGTTATCCGGTTATCGCGATGCTGTCGCTGACATCCCTTGCGGCGCTGTGGATATTGCTTAATCCGGCGGTTGTGGCCGATCCGTCAAAGCGCGAAGCCGGTAAGGCGGCGGTGGCGGCCTTGCCCGTGATCCCGAAAAAGCCCGATGCAGAAGCCGCGCGGCAAAGGGCTTTGGCCGTGCTCAGCGCGCGGGATCTGTTCAATGCGCCCGAACCTGCGGATATGGCCAGCGTGCGGCGGTTGACCACGGCGAGCGTGGCCCCGCCCGTGCAGTTGAACCCCGTGCAGGCGGTTCCGCGCCAACCTTTCCGTAATACAGGAATTTCAGCGCCCGCACAGCAGCCGCGCGCCGCCGCGCCGCAGATTTCAGCGCCCGCGCCGGTCCGTCAGGCGGTGCAGCCGCTCGCGCCCTTGTCGATATATGTGGAACCTGCCCGGCCCGCGCCCGCGCCGCAATATGTCCAAGCCCCGCAGCCGCAGCCGCAACAGCGGTTTCCTCTGACATTACGCGGGGTTTTCCCGAACCCGCAAGACGGCGGGCGGGCGCTGCTGGCGATACCGGACGGGCGGATCGTGTCGACGGGGTTGGGCGGGGTGATCGGCGGGTGGCAGGTGCTGCGCATTGATCCGGCGGCAATCACGCTGCAAGCGCGGGGCGGGCAGATTGTCGAGCTGCGGATGCCGGGATACTGAGCGCTACAACAACACCAGCGCGGCAAGGCCGAGGAACGCGAGAAAGCCGACGACATCGGTGACGGTGGTGACGAAAACCGCCGAGGCAAGAGCGGGGTCGGCGCCGAGTTTCTCCAGCCAGATCGGGATGAGAATTCCTGCGAGCGCGGCCACAATCATATTAATAATCATGGCCGCGCCGAGGACGCCCCCCAGAGCCGGGTCGCCGTACCAGGCCCATGTCAGCATACCCATGACGACTGCAAACACGATGCCATTCAGCAGGCCGACGGATGCCTCGCGGGAAATAATCCGCATCGCGTTGGTCGGGGTGATGTCTTTCGTGGCCAGCGCGCGCACGGCGACGGTGAGGGTTTGCGTGCCCGCGTTGCCGCCCATCGAGGCGACGATGGTCATGAGAATAGCCAGCGCCACGATGCTTTCGATGACCGCGTCGAATTGCGCGATCACCGCCGAGGCGAGAACGGCGGTGAGCAGGTTTACGGCCAGCCAGGGCAGGCGTTGCTTGGCGATTTCGATAACCGAATCTGTCAGCTCCTCATCGCCGACCCCGCCCAGGCGCAGCAGATCTTCTTTGGTTTCATCATCCATCGCCCGCATGGCATCATCAATGGTGATAACCCCCGCGAGGCGGCCCGACTCGTCAACAACAGGGGCGGAAACGAGGTGGTATTGGTTGAAGATATAGCCGACATTCTCTTGCGTATCGGTGGCGTCTATAACGCGGAAATCATCGCCCATGATCGTGTCCATCATAACCGGACGGCGCGAGGCCATCAGGCGTGACAAGAGGACTGTGCCGAGGGGCTTATGCGCCGGGTCGGTGACGATGATCTCGTAAAATTCTTCCGGCAAATCCTCACGCGCGCGCATCATGTCGATGGTCTGGCCGACGGTCCAGAACGGGGGGACCACGACCATATCGCGCTGCATCATCCGTCCGGCGGAGTATTCGGGGTATTCGAGCGAGCGCTCGATGCCGATGCGGTCCGAGACGGTGAGGGAGCTGAGGACATCTTCTTTGAGGTCGGCGTCCAGGCTTTCAACCAGATAGACGGCGTCGTCGCTGTCCATCTCGCCAACGGCATCGGCGAGGAGTTTGGGGTCGATCAGCGGCAGGATCTCGTCGCGCAAGCCCTCTTCGAGTTCGGGCAGGACATCGGACGGGAAATCTTGTTCGGCGAGGCGGATGAAATCGTCGCGTTTGCCGGAGGAAATCTGTTCCAGAACGTCGGCGATGTCGGCGGGGTGCGCGTCCGCGAAGGAGTCGATCAGGGCGCGGCGGTCGTCGTTCTCGATGGCATCCGTGATGCGGTTCGCGAGTGAAATTCCTGCTTTCGCCTCAGTGGCCGGTTTTGCGGAGAGGTCGGTTTCGGGGCCGGAAACGGGTTCTGACATGTGACCTCCTGCTTCGCCTGTCTGTTGGCTTAAGGCGCAGGCGGGTGGTTGGCAAGGTTCAATGTACCAAGGATAGTGTCAGCCGAAGCGGGCGAGGGCGTCTTCGATTTCGATGGCGAGATCGGCCCGCTCGTCCGGGGTCAGGAACGCGCCGATGGCGACGATTTTGCCGGAGTGTGAGAGCAGAAGCTGGTTTTCGACATGGCGCGTGGTGCGGGTGCGGACCTTGGTCCAGTAGGGTTTGAATTCCCACCGCTTGGTTTTGCGTTTGGGATGGCGGGCCTCGATAACGAGGCGATTACCGACGATTGCGATCCACTCGTGGTAGCGGCCATCCGCGTAGTTGCGCCGGAACAGGCTCCAAACGAGGAGGAAGACGCCGAGCATGAAGCCGACCACGATGGCGACCACCGCGAGATGGGCGCTCCACTCGATGCCGTTGTTCGGGGCGAGGAAAGTCATCAGGCCAAAGAGCGTGAAGCCGAGGCCGAGGGTTGTCATGAAAATCTTGAAGCCGCGCTGTGAGAGCGAGCGGTGCGGCCAGAGCATGACCTGCCATGCGGGCTGTGTGCCGCTCATAGAAATGGCCGGAGCATCCGCTCCAGCCATTTCGGTTTTCGGATCGTGATTTGCCATCGACGGACCGCTTAGTGAGTGGGTTCTTTGACGATAGGCAGGGTCTCGAACGTGTGGGCCGGTGGAGGCGAAGGCAGCGTCCATTCCAGCGTGTCAGCGCCCTCCCCCCAAGGATTGTCAGCCACTTTCTGACCGCGCAGCAGGGTCCAGAACACGATGCCGATGAACAGGGCGAAGGAGGCGCCGGACAGGAACGCGCCGATGGATGACCACCAGTTCCAGCCTGCGAATGCTTCGTTATAGTCCATGTAACGGCGCGGCATTCCGGCAAAGCCGAGGAAGTGCTGCGGGAAGAAGGTGATGTTCACACCGATGAACATCGACCAGAAGTGAACCTTGCCCCAGAACTCAGGGTACTGGCGACCCGACATTTTGCCGAGCCAGTAGTACATGCCTGAGAACAGGCCCATCGCCGCGCCGATCGACATCACGTAGTGGAAGTGCGCCACGACGTAGTATGTGTCGTGCAGCGCGCGGTCCACGCCGGCCTGCGAGAGAACGATGCCGGTCACGCCGCCGAGGGTGAACAGGAAGATAAAGCCGATGGCGAACAGCATGGGCGTTTCAAAGGTGATCGAGCCGCCCCACATGGTCGCGATCCAACTGAAGATCTTAATCCCGGTGGGTACGGCGATCACCATCGTCGCCAGCATGAAGTAGGCCTGCGTATCGGCGCTGATGCCGGAGGTATACATGTGGTGCGCCCAGACGACGAAGCCGAGGACGCCGATACCGATCATCGCCCAAACCATGCCGAGATAGCCGAAGACGGGCTTGTTCGAGAAGGTCGAGATGACGTGGCTGACGATGCCGAAGGCGGGCACGATGATGATGTACACTTCAGGATGCCCGAAGAACCACAGCAGTTGCTGATAGAGAATCGGGTCGCCGCCGCCCGCCGGGTCGAAGAAGGCTGTGCCGAAGTTACGGTCGGTCAGCAGCATCGTGATCGCGCCGGCGAGAACGGGCAGGGCGAGCAGGATCAGGAAAGCGGTGATGAAAATCGACCATGCGAACAGCGGGACGCGGAAGAGCGTCATGCCGGGCGCGCGCATGTTCAGGAAGGTCGTGATGATGTTGATCGCACCGAGGATCGAGGATGCACCGGACAGGTGAACCGCGAAAATCGCGAGGTCGACCGACATATTATCCATCGTATTGGTCGTCGATAACGGCGCATAGAGCACCCAGCCGACGCCCGCTCCATCCCCCACAAACACCGAGAGAACGGCCAGTGTGCCGCCTGCGGTGAACAGCCAGAGGCTGAGGTTGTTCAGGCGCGGGAACGCCATGTCGGGCGCGCCGATATGCAGCGGCATGAAGAAGTTGCCGAAGCCGCCGAACAGGGCGGGAATCAGCACGAAGAACATCATCAGGATGCCGTGTGCCGTGATTGCCACGTTCCACATCTGACCATCCGGAGAGCCATCCGCGTTGGTCATGATCTGGACGCCCGGATACATCAACTCGGCACGCATCAGCATGGAGAAGATGATCGCGATCAGGCCGAGAAAGCCTGAAATCCAAAGGTACATGACCCCGATGTCTTTGTGGTTCGTGGAGCAAAACCAGCGGGTGAAAAAGCTGGGTTTGTCGTGGTGGTGGGCGTCGTCATGCCCGATGCTAACTTCTGCCATGCAGAACCGCTCCCTATTCGTCCGGCCACAGACGGGCCGCCGGTTAGATAACTTTACCGGCTGTCTCTAGCCCAGCCTTTCGATGAAAACAATGCGGCGATATGGCCTTAATTTCACTGTTTCGCTTTGTGGAAGG
>CALDZQ010000306.1 GCA_937944035.1 uncultured Neomegalonema sp.
TCCGGCCACACGCCATTAGGCGCAATGCCCATCGCTTCCGCCAGCGCATCGGAGGCATCAGGGATAAAGGGCCGCGAAACCGTGGCATACAGCGCCGCGAGATTAAGCCCCGTGCGGGTAATCATCGCCGCCTGCGCCTCATCCGTTTTGAACACGCTCCACGGCGCGGCATGTTGCAGATATTCATTCCCCGCAACCCACAATCCGCGCAGTTCCGCCGTCGCTTTTCGCATCTCGACCGCTTCCATCGCCGCCGCATAGCCTTTCAGCCGCGCGTCGATCTCCACCTCAAGGGCCGCCTCCGCCTCGCCCGGCTCCCCGCCTTCCGGCACGGTTTCTCCGAATTTCGAGCGGCAGAATTTCGTCACGCGCGAGGCAAAGTTGCCCAGCACATCGGCCAGATCCTTGTTCACGCCGGACTGGAAACCCTCCCACGTAAAGTCACTATCCGCACTCTCCGGCGCGTTCGACAGCAGCCACCAGCGCCAGTAATCGGACGGCAGAATCTCCAGCGCCTGATCCATAAACACGCCCCGCCCCTGCGAGGTCGAGAACTTGCCGCCCTGATAGGTCAGCCAGTTGAAGCCCTTGAGAAAGTCCACTTTTTTCCAAGGCTCGCCCGATCCCATGATGGTCGCTGGAAAACTCAGCGTGTGGAACGGGATGTTATCCTTGGCCATAAACTGCACATAGCGCACATCATCCGCGCCCTCATCTTCCCGCCACCAGCGCCGCCAGTCGGCATCGGGCTTCCCATGCGCATCAGCCCATTCCGCCGTCGCGGCGATGTATTCAATCGGCGCGTCGAACCAGACATAGAAGACCTTGCCCTCCATCCCCGGCCAGTCCTCGTCGCCCTTTTTGACCGGAATACCCCAGTCCAGATCGCGCGTGATACCCCGATCTTGCAGGCCATCCCCGTCATTGAGCCATTTCTTCGCAATCGATGTTGCCAGCACGGGCCAGTCGGATTTCGTCTCGATCCACGCGCGGATGCGCTCCTGCAACGCCGACTGCTTCAGGTACAGGTGCTTCGTCTCCCGCGCCTCCACATCGGTCGCGCCGGATACCGCCGAGCGCGGATTGATGAGGTCGGTGGGGTCCAGCTGTTTGGTGCAGTTCTCACACTGATCGCCCCGCGCACGGTCATAGCCGCAGTTCGGGCATGTGCCTTCCAGATACCGGTCTGGCAAAAAGCGCCCGTCAGTCTCCGACCACATCTGCTTCTCGGTCACTTCATAGATCAAACCCTGCTCGAACAGCGCCTTGGCGAAATGCTGGGTCAGACGATGATTGCGCTCCGAGGACGAGCGGCCGAAATGGTCAAACTCCAGCCGGAACCCCGCACCGAGCGCCTTTTGCACCTCGTGCATCCGCGCGCAGTAGGCTTCGACAGGCTCCCCAGCCGCCGCCGCCGCGAGTTCGGCGGGCGTGCCGTGCTCATCGGTGGCGCAGATATGCATCACTTCGGCCCCGCGCATCCGCATGAAACGGGCATAGGCATCGGAAGGCAACAGCGAGCCGACCAGATTGCCGAGATGCTTGACCCCGTTGATATAGGGCAGCGCCGATGTGATGAGGATGCGTGTCATAAGGCTTCTCTCCGGACAGTGAGTCGGGCGAAGCTATAATAGACTGTGCCGCGATGTGCGAGGGGCAGTTTCCCGCCCCCCGCGATAGATCAGCTCCGCTGAACGCCTTCGCCCCATTCGACGGTTTTAGGCTTGGCGAATGCCAGCACCAGCGCACCGAGGATGCCGGACAACAGCGAGCCGGAGATAACCCCGATCCGCACCAGCGTCTGATGCTCGGCATCAACATAAGCCAGCGCCCCGATGAACAGCGACATCGTAAAGCCGATACCGGCCAACAGACTGACGCCGTACAGCTGCCAGATGCTCGCCTCACGCGGCGCTTCGGCAAGGCCCAGCAGGATCGCCACCTTGGCAAAACCGAACACGCCGATCTGCTTGCCGATGAACAGACCCATCATAATGGCCAGCGACAGCGGTGCCATCAGCAGCTCCATATTCAGGCCTTCCAGCGGCACACCCGCGTTGGCGAACGCGAACAGCGGCATCACCAACAACGCGACCCAGCCGTGCAAGCCATGCTCCGCCGATTTCGCCAGTGACTTACCATTCGCATCCGGCGCCAGCGGGATCGCAAAGCCAAGCGCAACACCGGCCAGCGTCGCATGAACGCCCGATTTCAGCACACAGACCCAAAGGATGATGCCCAGCAGCACATAAGGCGTCAGACGCTTCACATTGGTCAGGTTCAACGCGATGAGGCCGACACCTGCCAACAGCGCCATCAACAACGCGGCAATGGACAATTTGCTGGTATAGAACAGCGCGATAATCATGATAGCGCCAAGGTCATCGACCACGGCCAGCGCCAGCAGGAAGGTTTTCAACTCCGCAGGCACGCGCTTACCGAACAGGCTCAGCACACCCAGCGCAAAGGCAATATCAGTCGCTGCGGGAATCGCCCAACCCCGCGCTTCCTCGCTGTCCCAACCGACGATCCACAGGAAAATCAGTGCCGGAGCGACCATGCCGCCAATCGCGGCGTATACGGGCAATGCGGCGCGCTTCCACGTTGACAGCGCCCCCTCATAAACCTCGCGTTTGATCTCCAGCGCGACCAACATAAAGAAGATCGCCATCAGTCCGTCATTGATCCACAGCAACAAAGGCTTGGATATGCCGTTCTCACCAACCGCAACGGTCAGCTTCGCGTTCAAAAACGTATCGTAGAGCGGGCGCAACGCGGTGATGTTTTCCGCTAATACGCCCAGTATCGCCGCCATAGCGAGCAGCAGCCCCGCTTTCGCTTCGGGACTGATGCCCCCTGAATCAGTCGATGCGGCCATACTGTTCTCCTTTCAATAAATTGTGCAATGCAGCACGAGATCGGGATCACGTGCATTCTGTTCAAGTCTCACAAAACGGGCATGATGCCGCAGGGGGAGAGCCGGGATCAAATTCCGGCGAGGCATCCCTTTATGATTGGCTGCAACCGCCAAACGCTATATCTAATCTGATACGGATTGAAGAAAAGGATTTGCCACGATGTCTGACGATAAACAAACACAACTCACCCCGGAAGAAGCTCGTCAGGGCGAAGGAACCGGGCGGGTTCGCAATATTTTGCTCGTCAGCGTTATTCTGGCCATCATCGCGTTGGTCTTTGTCTTCGTTATCAAATAAAAGCGTTGCTGTAGCCCTCCGCACCTCTATCGGCGGGCCACAACGCTACCCCACCTCAACCAGCACCGCCCCTGCCGCGATAATGCCGATTAGCAACAGCCGTGATGCGTCGATCTTCTCGCGGAAGATCAGAACGCCGATTGCGGTTGCGAAGATGATCGATGTTTCGCGCAACGCGGCGGTTTGGCCGACGCTGTCAATCCGCGTGGCCAGCATCACCGCGCTGAAACTGAACAGCGCCACCGATGCCCCGATCATCCCGCGTATCGCGAACGGGCGCAGCGCGGGCTTGACCGCCAGCGACCGCCACCGCGCATAGGCGATGAACGGAAAGCCAAAGCCGCCAAGCACGAAAAACCACACCAAAAACGTGAACGGATTATCCGCTTGCCGGATTCCGTAGGCATCGACAGCGGTATACACCGCCAGCATGATCCCCGTGGCCAGCGCCATACGGATCGCTCCGCCCAGCGCAGGCCCGTGCGCGGCTTTGGATTTGCGGATATTCACCACCGCCAACCCCATGATCGCCAGCGACAGCATCACCCCGCCCGCCCATTGCCACGCCGTGAAATGCTCGCCAAAAATTATCGCCGCCAGCCCCAGCGCCACCAGCGGCCCGGTCCCGCGCGAAATCGGATAAACCAGCGTAAACGCCCCGCGCTCGAAGGCGGAGGCTTGCAGATATTCGTAAATGATATGAACGACATAGCTTATGCCCAGCCAGAACCACAGCGTCGTATCGGGCAGCGGCATAACAAGCAACGCAAACGGGGCCATCATCAACGCATAAGAAATATTGATCGCGCCACGGGTCAGAAAGACATCACTGCCCCCCTTATTGATCGCCCCGAAAACCGCATGAGCCAGCGCCGAAAACAGCGCCAGCATCAACGCCAGCCGCGCCCCCGCCTCCGTCCCCGCCAATGACACAATCCACTCACCCATCGGACCTGTTTACCGGAAGGACCGGGCGTGGCAAGGCTGCGTTAAAATCAAACATACCCTGGTTGATTTGCCGATTTTAGTATCGACATCGCAATTATGTTTTAGCATATTAGTCGCATGAACAATTCAAAAACATTGCGCTATGCTGAATTCTTCGCTGGTGGGGGAATGGTGAGTGCGGCTATGGGGCCGGACTGGCGCTGCGTATTGGCAAACGATTTGGATGCAAAAAAGTGTGAAACTTATCGGGATAATTGGGGAGACCAGTCTCTATATTGTTGCGACGTTCGTGACCTTGACGCCCGGCTTCTGAACCAACCGATGGATTTGTATTGGGCCAGCAGCCCTTGCCAGGATTTCAGCCTTGCCGGTCGCGGTCTTGGACTCTCCGGAAAACAATCAGGCGCATTCAGTGCTTGGATCAAGCTGATTTCGAATGCGGTGGCGAGCGGCTATGCCCCCCGTATTGTTGCTTTTGAAAATGTTACAGGTCTTGTGTCACGCGCTAAGGGACGTGACTTCTCGCATGTTTTGGAGGAGTTTATTAAGTTAGGTTATAGTGTGGGTGCGCATATAATTGACGCGCGATCCTTTCTGCCCCAAAGCCGCCCCCGCGTCTTCGTAATTGCGGTACGGAACGATTTTCATGTTCCGCAAACGCTCGTTCGGCAAGTTGATATGTATAGTGAACAACCTTTGCTCCAAAAGTACGTTGCCAACGCCCCGGCCATCGTAAAGCAAAATTGGGTAAGCTGGTTTCTGCCGGAAATTACAAAGCGTTCTTGTGATATTTCTCAAATAATTGATAGTAGATCGCCTCATAAGTGGCTTTCTCCGGAAAATACCAAGTCACTTCTTTCGATCATGTCTCCTGCAAATTTGAAGAAAGTTACTGATGCGTCCCTTTCAGGTAAACGCCGCTATCTTACGTTATACAAACGGGGCAGGCCATTGCAGGACGGTGTTATCCGTCAGCGTGCTGAGGTCCGCAATGACGGGATAGCAGGTTGTCTGAGGACACCCGGCGGAGGATCCTCGCGTCAGACGTTACTTGAGATAACGGGTGACAAAATTAAAGCGCGTTTGCTGTCTCCCAGAGAAACCGCGCGCTTGATGGGGTTATCTGATGCGTACAAGCTGCCTGAAAAACCTAATGACGCTTACCGTTTGACAGGTGATGGCGTTGCTGTTCCGGTTGTCCGCTATTTGCGGCAGAATATTTTTGAGCCTCTCGCTATGGCCGAAGAGCTTCACGATGCCGCCTGAAATTGGAGTAGTCGACCCGAAAATTTTTCGCACGAAGCAACTTTCGAAATTGACGAACAGCATCGGCGTATACGCACTTTGTGATCTCGATCAGGTTCCAATCTATATTGGCAAGTCAGAAGATGGGATCAGGACGCGGGTGCGGCGGCATTTAACGTCTGCACGATCCGACATAATTGCGAACAGACAAATTGACGTGTGGGAAATTGCTTACGTTTGGGCATGGCCTGTATCGGATTTAACGCAGATCGCGGCACTGGAAGCATTTCTCTTTTGTAAATTTGATTCATCAAAGCCTTTGATGAATGGACAGACTTATACGTCAAATGATGAAATCACTGTGCCTGAGAAAGAAGTGTTGCAAGTTATTGAAGAAAAAACCCGATTGCAAAGATCATTGCCTGCGCAGCGTTTGCCAAGACAGATTTCACAGTATCTACTCTTGGTCGACTATATCCAGAACGTCAAAGATGCGACCCACCTCAAGCGTTCATTGTCGGCGCATTTTGAGAGACTCGTTGATTATCATCAACGCTTCCTCGACTGAATACTACTGAAGCGGCTCGCCGCAATGCGGGCACAATCAAGCCCGCCTCTCACCCCTCCGACTGCGCGCTCCGGCATTGCGGGGTCCACGGATCGGCGGACAGACCCCAGCGCGCATCAAGCGGAGCGTGGGGGTCGGAGGCAAATCGCCCCGCATCCAGGCCGCGCCACAGCTCGCGCAGGGTCATATTCCGTCCGCCCTGAATGTCGAACGGCACGGCACAAAACGCGCCGATCTCCTCCTCAGTCATCGTGCGGTCGTCAGAAAAGATCGCATCGATCACCCTCTTTTCGGCAAAATCCGCCGAAGCCCATTCCGGCTCGCTGCGCATCGCGTTGAGAAACTTGAACTGCGCCGTCATCTTCTTGTCGCGACCCGGTGTCGAGTATTCGCCATACTCGCCCGTGCTCATACATGTCCGGCCGTTATTGTCTTCCATCCGCGCCAGATAGTTCAGCCCGTGGTTCACGATCTCGACCCGCTGCACCGCATAGTCACACATAGACCGGAACAGACGGCCCGCTTTCGCGGGAAGATCCTCTTTGATCGAGGCCAGCGCCGTTTGCGTGGCCAGCGCGAATGCCTCACGGTCCCCGTCCAGCTTAGCGGCAATCGTCCACTGCTCATCGCTCGCGCCGGGCACATCCATCGCGTTCTTTTTCAGCATCGAAATCGGCTTGAAACGGCGATACCCGTCGCGCTTGCGGCTATCAACCGGCGCTTCCGCCGGAAAATCATTGATCTCCGCCATCACCCGCCACGCGCGCGGGCTGGAATGCGACAGCGTTGTCATCGCACCGGTTTCGTCAATATCTTTGACAATATAGGCGTGGTTGCGGGGCAGCAGGAACATATCGCCGGGCGCAATATCCTCCAGGGCCACCGGATAGGTATCCTGGACCAGATTAAGCGTGCTGGTCACATCACTCACATATTCGATAAACGCGCGCAGTTTATCGGTCTCGGTAAATTCCGGCCCCTTATAGCTGCGCCATGACCCGTCATCGAGTTCCTCGCGCAAGGTTTCGCGATACCCGTCCCACCGCGTCATCTCATTCGTAAGCGTCCGGCGCTTTCCGGTCGGGTCGTTGATCGCGAAGGGCAGTTTATTCTCGTAAGCGTAGATAATCCGCATCGCATAGATCGCGTCGGAACAATCCAACGCCAGCCCGAATGTGGTCTTCACCTCCGGCTTATGGAAAAAGTCCTTGTCGAAGCTTTCCCGCACCCACTGTGCATAAGCGGTCTCGTGCGCATCGCTCCATTCCGCCTGAGCATCCCATATCGCCGCCTGAGCACTAAGCCCCGTGCCCAGAGCAAGGACTGTCGACAGGCACATAATGCGAAAAGCGTTGCGACGGAACATCAGGACACCTCTTGGCCGTGTAAAGAACGATTTCATACTGCCACAAACATAGCGGGCGCGTAGGGTAATATCCCCCCACGCGCCCGTGATCTCAAGCTATTGTGACCGTCCGGTGGCATTCAGTATGGTGATTGAAAAAATAACACCCCGGACGGTAAAAAGTTCCTCAACCGACCAATTCGATCCCGGCAAAGAAGTAAGCGATTTCAATCGCCGCGTTCTCGGCACTGTCCGACCCGTGGACCGAGTTTTCACCGATTGACTGCGCGAATTCCTTACGGACCGTACCCGCATCAGCTTCGGCAGGGTTCGTTGCACCCATGACTTCACGGTTCTTCGCAACGGCGTTTTCGCCTTCCAAAACCTGAACGACGACGGGCGAGCGGGACATGAATTCACACAGCTCACCATAAAACGGGCGTTCGGCGTGAACTTCATAAAACTTGCCCGCTTGCGCCTGGCTGAGGTGAACACGCTTTTGCGCAACGATGCGCAGGCCGGCTTCTTCAAATTTCGCGTTGATCGCGCCGGTCAGGTTGCGTTCGGTGGCATCAGGTTTGATGATCGAAAATGTGCGCTCAAGTGCCATGTCAGTCGTACTCCGTGGATTTATGGGGGCAAGACATGCCGCCCGAATTTACTGGCGCGCAGTACCACGGCCCTCCCCCGGAGAAAACCGCTTTTGTGATCCCGCTCTCAATTACCGCAAGCCGGCCGGATAAACTTTTCAATGCACGACATGCCGCGTTGTCACAAGAAAGTGCCATACCACTCAAAAACCATTGAATTTTCCGCTTTTGAGATGCTCCTGAGAAAATCACTCGAAATTGCGGTCAACAAACGCTAAACTATTCTAACTATTGCGAAGTTTTTATCTGCCGCTCTGCTTTGACGTGTGCGGCATACGTGTACCGGGAGAGACTGAAATGACGTTATTCCTCATTATTTGCGCCCTGATGGCGATCATAGGCGGCGCCATCGTCGGATGGTTCGTTCGTTGGAACTCGGTCGAGGTGGGCGAACATGTTCTCCCGCATCAGCTTGAGCGGAATAAAACACAGAACGGATCGGTATAATGTTTAAGCTCCTGCTCTTGATTCTCTCAGTCTTGCTTTTGATAGCAGGCTCCGCTGTTCTCGGCTGGCTGTTGCGCTGGTACGAAAACGGGGGGCGCTGCGGCAAAGGCGGTATCACCGACGGATTGCAAGGTTCGGGCGGGGGCGGAAAAACCGCTTCATCATCGACCACGGCATCGTCGGCAAATACCCGCGACACCGCCTCCACAGCCGAAGCATCGCGGTCGAGCCGCTCGCTTGACGCGTTGCAGACAAGATCAACCGGCACGGCCCTGCGCGGCGAAGGCGGATCTGCCGGCACGTTGAGCGGCGTTGGCGCGAAAATCGCAGCGGCAGGCACTGCCGCTGTGGTGGCTGCCAAAACGATGGCGTCGGACACGTTCAAATCCGATTCGACAGATAAAGACACCTCATCAGACACGGCGCAAAGCGCAGATGCCTCCGGCATACGCGGCACGTTGAGCGGCATGGGATCAAAAGTCGCTGCGGCAGGCTCAGCCGCCCTCGACTCCGCCAAAACGATGGCATCCGATACCTTCACGAAGACGGACACCACGAATGCGGGTACGGCAGAGGACAAAGGCTCGGCCTCCGGTCCGGCCAAAACCGCTGACGGCTCCGGCAGCACATCAGGGGCGCTCGACACCTTGACCGGCGCGGGGGCAAAAGCCGTCGCAGCAGGCGCAGCCGCCGTCACCGCTGCCAAAGTGATGGCATCGGACACAGTCGCAAAAGCGGGCGGCACGGCCGACAGAACCGGCACTGCCACAGACGCAGCCCAAGCCGAACGCAAAAAAGCTGAAGACGCGGCCCGCGCCGAAGCCGAGCGTAAAAAAGCTGAAGAAGCCGCCCGTGCTGAAGCCGAGCGTAAAAAGGCTGAAGAAGCGGCCCATGCTGAAGCCGAACGCAAGAAGGCTGAAGAAGCGGCCCGTGCTGAAGCTGAACGTAAAAAAGCTGAAGAAGCCGCCCGCGCGGAAGCCGAGCGTAAAAAGGCCGAAGAAGCTGCCCGCGCTGAAGCCGAACGTAAAAAGGCCGAAGAAGCCGCCCGTGCTGAAGCCGAGCGTAAAAAGGCTGAAGACGCAGCCCGCGCCGAAGCCGAACGTAAAAAGGCCGAAGAAGCTGCCCGCGCCGAAGCCGAGCGTAAAAAAGCTGAAGAAGCTGCCCGCGCCGAAGCCGAGCGTAAAAAAGCTGAAGAAGCGGCCCGTGCTGAAGCAGAGCGTAAAAAGGCCGAAGAAGCCGCCCGCGCCGAAGCCGAACGTAAAAAAGCTGAAGACGCTGCCCGCGCCGAAGCAGAGCGTAAAAAGGCCGAAGAAGCAGCCCACGCTGAAGCCGAACGTAAAAAGGCCGAAGAAGCAGCCCGTGCTGAAGCCGAGCGTAAGGAAGCTGAAGAAGCGGCCCGCGCTGAAGCCGAGCGTAAAAAGGCCGAAGACGCTGCTCGCGCTGAAGCGGAGCGCAAGAAGGCCGAAGAAGCGGCCCGCGCCGAAGCCGAGCGTAAAAAGGCCGAAGAAGCGGCCCGTGCTGAAGCCGAGCGCAAGAAGGCCGAAGACGCTGCTCGCGCTGAAGCCGAGCGTAAAAAAGCCGAAGAAGCCGCTCGCGCTGAAGCGGAGCGTAAAAAAGCTGAAGAAGCCGCCCGTGCTGAAGCCGAACGTAAAAAGGCCGAAGAAGCCGCCCGTGCTGAGGCCGAGCGTAAAAAGGCCGAAGACGCTGCCCGTGCTAAAAGCGCAACGGGCGGTTCCGGTGGTGCGCTTGGCGTTGCCGCTGCCGTTGGAGCGGCGGGCGCAGCGGCCGCTGCCCTCGGATCAGACTCCCGCGCATCCTCGCCGGACATGTCGATGGCAGGATCGGTTGTCGGGCAAGAGGACGGCCATACCGGCGCAAGCACCGCCGCCGCTTCGCTTGCCGATGCCGAAGACGGTTACGACCGTTCCGGCGCCGACCGTATCACCGAGGCACTCTCCGCCGAGGAAACCGAGGCCCAGCGCCTCATCGACGCGGGTGAAACCGTCGACGCGCCCTCAAACGCGCTCAGCGCGCCGATGTCCGGCCGTTCGGCAGATGACCTCAAACGCATCTCCGGCATCGGTCCGAAAATCGAGGGTCAGCTCAACGATAATGGCGTTTATCACTTCGAGCAGATCGCCAATTTCAGCGGGCGTGACCTCGCTTGGGCCGACCAGACACTCGGTTTCAAAGGCCGCGTCGTGCGTGACCGCTGGATTCCTCAAGCGCGCGGCCTCGCCAGCGAAACCGCCGCTGGCGGCGCTGCATCTTCCGGCACAACATCATCTTCCGGCACGGCATCTTCCGGCTCATCAAAAGGTTCGCCTGACGACCTGACCCGTATCAGGGGCGTGGGCCGATCCGTCGAAAAGATGCTGAACTCCGAAGATGTCTACACATTCGAAGATGTGCTCACTTACGAAAAAGCACCCCAGCCCTGGATCGACCCGAAATGGATGCCGGAGGCCCGCAGACTGCTTGCCGAAAAACGCGGTGGCGGACAATCAGGTAGTAGCGGTCAATCCGGTGGAAGGGGGCAATCCGGTGCGTCCGGCAATGACATGCGCACCCGCTTCGCCTCGGTTGCCGAGGAGAGCAGCGCCGACATCGATGCCGGCTCACGCGCCAGCCTGGTCGACATCCCCGACGCGCTTTCCGCCGAGGAAGTCGAGGCGCAAAGCCTGATTGAGCGGGGCATCCTCGTCGCCCGCCCCGATCAGGCATTGAGCAAACCCAACGCCCAGCGCGCCCCGGATGACCTAAAACTCATCAGCGGCGTCGGCCCGAAGATCGAAAGCACACTGAACGAAAACGGCATCTACTATTTCGATCAGGTGGCCAATTTCAGCGGGCGTGACCTCGCATGGGCCGATCAAACGCTGGGGTTCAAAGGCCGCGTCATTCGCGACCGTTGGATACCTCAGGCGCGCGGTCTGGCAAAAACGGCGCATCTTCACGCAAAACCTGCTGAGGGCGGGGAAACCCACGCCTTCATCAACACGCCGTATTCCGATGAGGAAGCGGAAGCGATGCGTCTCATCAGCGATGGCGACGGCTATGTGGCGGATGATTCCAATGCGCCGGAAATGCTGCTCAGCGGTGGGCCGAAAGGCGGTCGGTCCGATAACCTGCGGGAGATCAAAGGCATCGGCGACAAGCTCAACACCTTGCTGAACGATCTCGGCATCTACCATTTCGACCAGATCGGCAGCTTCTCGGCACACGACATCGCCTGGGTGGACAGCAAGCTGAAATTCAAAGGCCGCATCGTCCGCGACCGTTGGGTTCCACAGGCCAAAGCGCTGGTTAAATCCTGAAAACCCCGGGTGCGGTGAAAGCCGCACTCATTTCTCAGAAATAAGACACAGAAAAGGCCCGCTTCCGAAAGGAGGCGGGCTTATTCAATTCAGACAGACAATCAGGCTGCTTAGAGGCCGCCTTCGCGCTGGGCCTTCTTACGCGCCAACTTACGGGCGCGGCGCACAGCTTCAGCCGATTCGCGAGCACGGCGCTCGGAAGGCTTCTCGTAATGCTGACGCAGCTTCATTTCGCGGAAGATACCTTCACGCTGCATTTTTTTCTTCAGCGCTTTGAGCGCCTGATCGACATTGTTGTCGCGAACCAAAACCTGCACGGGCGTTTACCACCGTTTCTTAGAAATTCTGAAAAACTCTGAAGCGGTGCTATATCAACCTCAAAAGCACTTGTCGACTCGCTGGAGGCGAAAATGAGCACGAAAAACAGCAAAATATCACATTCCCGTTCACCGGATAAAATGTCGACCACGCATATCGACCCTCCACATATCGCAAAAGTCACGGCTGCCGTGCTCGATGCCGCCCTGCCCGATGTGGTGTTCGACGGCTGGTCCGAAGCCCTCCTGCGCCGCGCCATCGATGCCGCCGGTGTGGACAGCAGCGACGCGAAACTCGCCTTTCCGCGCGGCGCGCCCGACCTCGCCGCCGCCTTCCACCGCCAAGGCGACGCGGAAATGCTGGCCCGCCTGACTGCCGAAGACGCCCAATCCCTGCGCATTCGCGATAAGATCACCGCCGCCGTCCGCACCCGGTTGGAGATCGCCGAGCCCCATGAGGAGGCCATCCGCCGCGCCGCCGCGATGTATGCCCTGCCGATATACGCCGCCGATGGTGCAAAGCTGACTTGGGAGACGGCCGATCATATCTGGAATTTTGCGGGCGATACTGCCGATGATTATAATTGGTATACGAAACGCCTCACCCTCTCGGCTGTCTTCTCATCGACCCTCCTGTTCTGGCTCGGTGATTCGTCCGAAGACAAGG
This sequence comes from uncultured Neomegalonema sp., assembly GCA_937944035.1. Lineage (GTDB taxonomy): Bacteria > Pseudomonadota > Alphaproteobacteria > Rhodobacterales > Rhodobacteraceae > JAHDDY01. The sequence goes on from CALDZQ010000306.1 coordinate 12,720, forward strand.
CGGCAACGTGGGCTTTCCTCGACCGCCGCATTGATGGCGTCATGCGGTTCGAGAAAACCAAAAGCGCCCTGCGCAAAAATCCGCTCGCCCGCTTGGCCCTCGCCGGCCCCAAAGCCCTGCTCTCCCGAATCAGCGCCCCGCAAACCGCCGCAATACCCGAAGGTCTCAGCGTCGGCTTGCCCGGCCGCCGCAAGCGTTAACACCATCGACTACGCCCGACTAAACCGCTACGGTCGCGGTCCCCGAATCATTCTCCGGCTCACGCCAAAACCCTGTTTGGAAGGCATTTCAGGATGAAAGTTATTGCGGAGCGCGCCGCGCTTTTGAAATCTTTGAGCCACGTTCAAAGCGTCGTTGAGCGCCGCAATACGATCCCGATCCTCGCCAACTTGCTGCTCAAAGCTGAAGAGGGCGGCCTCTCCATCACCGCCACCGATCTTGACATCGAAGCGGTCGAGACCCTGGATGCCAAAGTCGAAAGCGCGGGCAGCGTCACGGTTTCGGCCCAAACGCTCTACGAGATCATCCGCAAACTTCCCGACGGGGCCGAAGTCGCGCTGACGCTGAACGCCGAGGACGCCCGCGTCACGGTCAGCGCAGGACGCTCCCGCTTCGCCCTCGCCACCCTGCCCGCCGCTGATTTCCCGATAATGGCCACCTCCGACTATGCCAATCAGTACGAGATGACAGGCGGCGAGCTGCGCAAATTGTTCGAGAAAGCCCGCTTTGCGATCTCGACCGAGGAGACCCGCTACTATCTCAACGGCGTCTACCTGCACATCAATGGCGAGGGCGACAGCGCAACCTTGCGGGCCGTGGCGACAGACGGCCACCGCCTCGCCCGCATCGATGCCCCGGTTCCTGCGGGCGCCGCCGACGCACCCGGCGTGATCGTCCCCCGCAAGACCGTCAACGAGCTGGTCAAATTGCTCGATGATGATGAAGCGGTCACGCAAATATCTGTTTCAGAAACGAAAATCCGTGTTGTTTCCGGGCGTACTGTGCTGACCTCCAAAGTCATCGACGGCCAATTCCCCGACTACACCCGCGTGATCCCGCAGAATAACGACAAGGAACTCAAGGTCGACGCCGCCCTTTTCGCCAGCGCCGTCGACCGCGTCGGCACGGTCAGCTCCGAAAAATCCCGCGCCGTCAAACTGGCGCTGGAAGAGGACAAACTCACCCTTTCGGTCAATGCCCCCGACAGTGGCACGGCGGATGAGGAAATGCTGGTCGCCTATGCCTCCGAGCCGCTGACCATCGGTTTCAACGCCAAATATCTGCAAGAAATCGCCGCCCAGATCGACCGCGAGAACGCCGTTTTCTCTTTCTCCGACCCCGGCTCCCCAACGCTGGTCAGCGAAGAGGGCGATCCGTCGGCAATCTACGTTGTCATGCCGATGCGGGTTTGAACATTTTCAAGGGCAATGGTTCATTGCGTTCTGCGTGATTCAAGAATGATGCGCGACGCGATAAGGCCCATGCGAAAACCCCGCCCGAAACGGGCGGCACAGCCGATAACCATCTGAAAATCCTCACGGTTCCGGCGGCGGGGCCAGCACATACAGCGCCAGTGCGTGACAGTTGGCCAACACCTCGTCGACCGCGTGAAACTGCCGCTTCCGATGCCCCGGCGGACGACCCGGCCGCAGCACCCGCGTTCTCGGCGAGCGCAATATCCCCGCATCCCGCCTCGCCCGCCACCGGGCCAGACGCAGCGCCTGTTCCGGCAAAGCCTCCAGCGCGGACCGCGCCGCCAGCAAACGCCGGCACAGCCGCCCCGCATCCACCAGATCGTCCGGCAATACCGGTTTCGGCGTTTCGCGCACCGGATCGAACCCGTCAAAAAAGCTGATACGCGGGCCATAGCCCTTCGCCACGGGCGG
>CALDZQ010000307.1 GCA_937944035.1 uncultured Neomegalonema sp.
CGGCCCGGTGTGCGGCTGGCGGGGGCGCAAGGGGGCGGGCGGCAGAGCTTGCCTTTGGAGGTGTCGGTTATCGATAACGGACGGGGCATCCCTGATGATCTTTCCGCACATATTTTCGAGCCTTTCGTGACCTCGAAATCAACCGGAGCGGGGCTGGGGCTGGCGTTGGTGTCGAAAATCATTGCCGATCATGGTGGTGTTATCGAGTGTGAAAGTGCCGAGGGGCGGACGGTCTTCCGGATGTTGCTGCCCGTTTGGCGCGAAAGTGACGATCAGACGGCCATGCCGGGAGAATTCCTATGAGCGAGTCCGCCCTGATCCTGATCGCCGATGATGACCGGGCCATCCGCACTGTGCTGACGCAAGCGCTGACGCGGGCGGGGTTTCAGACGCGCTCGACGGGAACCGCCTCGACGCTCTACCGCTGGATTGAGGACGGGGATGGCGATGCGGTTGTTACCGATGTGATGATGCCTGACGGGGATTCACTGGATATGCTGCCTGCCATGAAGCGGCGGCGTCCTGATCTGCCCGTCATTGTCATGAGCGCGCAAAACACGGTGATGACGGCGATCCGTGCGGCTGAGGCGGGGGCGTATGAGTATTTGCCCAAACCCTTCGATCTCAAAGAGCTGGTCTCGCATCTGCGCAAGGCATTGTCGGCCGGTGATGCCAAGGCGGATGGTGATGAGTTGCCCGCGCTTGAGGGCCGTGATGATGCGCAGCCGCTGATCGGGCGGTCTGCGGCGATGCAGGATGTGTATCGGGCAATGGCGCGGCTGATGAATACGGACCTGACCGTGATGATTACGGGCGCGTCGGGGACGGGCAAGGAGCTGGTCGCGCGGGCGTTGCATGATTACGGACGCCGCAAGGCTGCACCGTTTGTTGCCGTGAACATGGCCGCTATCCCGCGTGAGCTGATCGAATCCGAGCTTTTCGGGCATGAAAAGGGTGCGTTTACGGGGGCGGTGTCCAAGACGACGGGCAAATTCGAGCAGGCGCGGGGCGGGACGCTGTTTCTGGATGAAATCGGGGATATGCCGCCGGAGGCGCAAACGCGCTTGCTGCGCGTGTTGCAAGAGGGTGAGTACACATCGGTTGGAGCTGCGGGGGCGAAGAAAACGGATGTTCGGATCGTCGCCGCGACCCATCAGGATTTGCGGTCGCATATCCGCGAGGGAATTTTCCGTGAAGATCTGTTCTACCGCTTGAACGTTGCGCCGATCCGGCTGCCGCCTTTGCGGGAGCGGCTGGATGATATTGCCGATCTGGTGCGCGGGTTTCTGCGGCAGGCCGTTGCCGATGGACTGCCGCGCAAAAGCCTGTCGCGTGATGCGATGGATGCGCTGCGCGAACATGACTGGCCGGGCAATGTGCGCGAGCTTCAAAACCTTATGAAGCGTGTCGCCGCGCTCTGTCCCGATGACATTGTTGATCGCGCCACGATTGAACGGGAGCTTGCGCCGCCTTTAGGGTTCGACGGGATGCCTGAGGATCGTCCGAATGACCTTTCCGGCCTGGTTGAGGAACATTTGAAGCGTTATTTTGCGATGCATGGCGAGGCGATCCCCCCCGCCGGACTGTACCAGCGTATCTTGCGGGAGGTCGAGTTTCCGCTGATAACGCTGTCGCTGGCGGCGACGCGGGGCAATCAGCTTAAGGCTGCCGACTTGCTGGGTGTGAACCGGAATACGCTGCGAAAGAAGATACGAGAGCTTGACATTCCAGTGGATCGCAGGAAAAGGTGATGCCTGAAAGCCACAATGTGGCCCGCTTTGGTTGCGGATGGGGCGCGGTTTCACTTTTGGAGACCTGATTAAGCGATGACGCTTGTTCTTCCTGACACGGTTTTGCGGCGCGGAGTGTCTTGGTTTCAAGACTCGAAGCGTCGGCGGCGTTTGTTTTCGACGCTTGGTCTGGGGCTGGCCATTGCCGCGCCGATTTGCGCGATTGTGACGTATTTGCTCGCCTCCGGCTACGGCCCTCAAGGCGGGAATGGTCTGGCGCTGCGGATTATGTTCGTGGTGGATTTCTGTCTCGCGATTGCGCTGATCGGGGTGATTGCGTGGCGCATTGCGGCGCTTGTGATTGCAAAGCGCTCCCGCTCTGCCGGGTCGCGGCTGCACCTGCGGATGGTGCGGATGTTCACCATGATCGCCGTCGCGCCTGCGCTGTTGCTGGGTCTGTTCGCGGCGATTACCGTGACGTTCACGCTGGAAAGCTGGCTGAATGATAAGGTTGGCGGGGTCGTTCGTAACTCGGTTCAGATCGCAGAATCCTATGTGAATGAGCGGCATCAGACGATCCGCCTGGATGCGAGCGTGGTCGCGGGAGAGATCGCGCGGGTATCGCCTTACGGAACGCCGACCCGCACGGATTTGGCCAATGCGCTTGCGGCGGCGTCGCAGGCGCGGCGGCTGGTCGAAATCTACGTCATTAACTCCAGCGGCGAAATCGTCGCGCGGGGGCCGAACAGCTATCTGTTTTTGTACAAAGCGCCTGATTCAAGGCATTTGGAGAATGTGCGCTCCGGTGAGGTCTACGTCTACGAGGATCAGCAAAACGACGCAATCCGGGCGTTGATGCCGTTGAGCGGGGTGTTTGACGCGTATCTCTACCTCGTGCGGCCTGTGGACGGGGAGGCGGCGCGGGTATTGTCCGAGACGCGGGCATTGGCGTCGCAATATGCGCGGCTGGAAGCGCAGCGCGGGGATATTCAGCTGTTGTTCGCCACGCTTTACATCGGGTTCGCAATCCTGATCCTGTCGGCGGCGATCTGGCTGGGAATATGGCTGGCGGACCGGCTGGCGCGGCCTATCGGGCGGCTCGCGGGGGCGGCGGATCGGGTGGCGAAGGGCGATTTGAACGCGCGGGTGCATGAGGAGCCGGGCGATGATGAAATCGCGACCCTGTCCCGCGCGTTCAACCGCATGACCAGTCAGGTGCAGCGCCAGCGCGATACGCTGCTGACGGTGAATGACGAACTGGACCAGCGGCGCCGCTTTACCGAGGCGGTGATCTCAGGCGTGACGGCGGGTGTGGTCGGGTTCGATGCGGATCGGCGGGTTGATCTGATGAATGATGCGGCGGCGCGTATTTTGGAGTCCGATGCGGCTGTTCAAAACCTTGAAGACATCGAGCGCGCCGTGCCGGGCGTCTATGATCTGGTTGAGACATCGCGGGTCTCGCCCGCTGCGCTGACCGAAGGGCGGGTGATTATCGCGTCAGAGGCCGGAGATCGTGAGTATCTGGTCCGTGTCGCCTGTCAGCGCAGTGCAGACGGGGTCGAGGGGTATGTGATGACCCTTGATGACATGACAGCGCTGGTATCGGCGCAGCGTTTGGCGGCGTGGGGCGATGTTGCGCGGCGGGTGGCGCATGAAATCCGCAATCCGCTGACACCGATCCAATTATCGGCCGAGCGCTTGAAACGGAAATTCTCGAAGCAAGTCGACGAGAACCGCCCGGCTTTCGAGCAATGCGTGGACACGATTGTTCGCCAGGTCGAGCAAATCCGGCGTATGGTAGAGGAATTCTCGAATTTTGCGCGAATGCCGAAGCCTGAGTTTGCGGAACACCGCTTGCTGCCCGTCCTGTCGGATTCAGTGCAGTTGCAGGCGGCGGCGTATCCGCAGATCCGGTTTGTTTATGAGCCTGAGGATGTGCCGCTGCTGGTGCGTTGCGATGACGGGCTGCTCTCGCAAGCCTTCACCAACCTGCTGCGCAATGCTGCACAATCGGTTGCGATACGATGCGAAAATGAGGCACAGCAGGGTGGCGGCAACGGCGATGCGGGTTTGATTGAGACAAGTGTCGATATGTCGGAGGAAGGTTTGACGATCACCATCCTCGACAATGGGGTCGGGTTGCCGTTGAAGGAACGTGATCGGCTGACGGAGCCGTATGTGACGACCCGCAAAGGGGGGACGGGGCTGGGGCTGGCCATCGTGCGCCGGATTATCGAAGATCATGGCGGTACGCTTACGCTATCTGACCGGTCCGAAGAAAACCCCGGAACCACGGGCGCACGTGTGAGAATAGAACTGCCGGAATCGGCATTGGTGCGCGACCTGCATGAGACCCAAGATGATTTGGTCGCTGAGTTAAAGAGAGCTGAACCTGTAACGCTGCTGCAAACCGTTTAGAAATAACGGGCGCGGCGTGCTTAACGAAAACAAAAAAAGGGCAATCGAGATGGCAGATATACTTGTTGTGGACGACGAGGCGGATATTCGTGATCTGGTCGCGGATATTTTGGAGGATGAGGGGCATACAACGCGGCGGGCTTCCTGCGCGGAAAGTGCTTTTGCTGAAATCAACGCGCGTCAGCCTGATCTGATTATTCTCGACATCTGGTTGCAAGGCAGCCGCAAGGACGGGATCGAGGTTCTGAAAACCGTGAAGCGCGATAATCCTGATCTGCCCGTGGTTATCATCAGCGGGCACGGGAATGTCGAACTGGCGGTGGCCGCGATCCAGCAGGGCGCGTATGATTTCATCGAAAAGCCATTCAAGACCGATGTGCTGATCCTGACGGCGGCACGGGCGCTGGAGGCGTCAGTGCTCCGGCGGGAGAATGCGACTTTGCGCGGGAAGGAGGAGCCGCCATCCGATATTCTGGGCGAGTCTCCCGCGACGTTACAGCTGCGCACAACGCTTGACCGTGTTGCGCCCACGGGCAGCCGTGTGCTGATTACCGGACCGTCAGGCGCTGGCAAAGAGGTTGCGGCGCGGTATCTTCACGCGAAATCCAAACGCTCGGAAGCGCCCTTCGTGGTGGTGAGCGCGGCGACGATGGAGCCGGAGCATCTGGAAGAAAAGCTGTTCGGGCGGCAGAAGGATGGCGGGCTGGCGCAGCCGGGCCTGCTGGAGGCGGCACATGGCGGGACACTGTTCTTTGATGAGGTCGCGGATATGCCGCGCGAGACACAGCCTAAGATCCTGCGGGTGCTGGTCGATCAGAGCTTTACGCGGCTGGGCGGCTCGGATGTGGTCCGTGTCGATGTGCGGATTATCAGTTCCTCCAGCCGTGACCTGACCGAGGAGATTGCGGACGGATCGTTCCGCGAAGACCTGTACCACCGTCTGAACGTCGTCCCTGTCGAAGTGCCTGCGTTGGCGTTGCGGCGTGAGGATATTCCGATGCTGACCGAGCATTTGATGGACAAGCTGCATCACGAGCAGGGACTGACGAAACGGCGCTTTGCCGGTGATGCGATGGCGGTGCTGCAAGCGTATGAATGGCCCGGTAACGTGCGCCAGCTGCGCAATATCATTGAGCGGATGATGATCCTTGGCGAGCGATCCGAACATGACATCACCGCCGATGATCTGCCACAAGAAGTGATGATGGCGAGCACCGGGACGATGGTTTCAAATGAGGGGGACAGCTTTGTCGCCATGCCGCTGCGTGAGGCGCGTGAGGCGTTTGAGCGCGAATACCTGATCTCGCAAATCAATCGTTTCGGCGGCAATGTCTCACGCACGGCGGCGTTTATCGGGATGGAACGGTCCGCGTTGCACCGCAAGCTCAAAGCGCTGGGCGTCACCACTTCTAACCGCAGCGGGGCACGGATGGCGATTGCGGACAATGTCGTTCAGATGTCGAGTTAAGCGCCCGATATGAAAGTCATCGTTTGCGGAGCCGGCCAGGTCGGTTTTCACATTGCGCGGCAACTGGCCGCCGAAAACAACGATGTGGTTGTCATCGATCAATCGCAAGACCTTGTGCGCAAGGTGACGGATATGATCGATGTCAGCGGGGTGACGGGCTTTGCCTCGCGCCCTGACGTGCTGGCCGAGGCCGGGGCGCGCGATGCGGATATGCTGATCGCGGTGACGTATTCGGACGAAGTAAACATGATCGCCTGTCAGGTGGCGCATTCTGTGTTCTCGATCCCGCGCAAGATCGCCCGCGTCCGGGCGCAGGCGTATCTGGAGCCGCGCTGGGCGGATATGTTCCAGCGCAACCACATGCCGATTGATGTGATTATCTCGCCGGAGATTGAGGTGGCGAAATCGGTACTGCGGCGTCTGAGTTCGCCCGGTGCGTTCGAGTCAACGCCGTTTTTGGATGGGCGTGTGCGTATGATCGGGACGCAGCTGAACGCGGATTGCCCGCTGCTGCAAACACCGCTGCGCCAGCTGACCGAGTTGTTCCCCGATGTGAATGCGAAAGTGGTCGCGTTTGAACGGAACGGGCGGCTGTATACGCCGACGGGTGACGATCAACTGCTTGAAAAAGACAACGTCTTTATCGTTGCAACCGAGGACTATGTCGCGCGGACGCTTGCCTTGTTCGGGCATAAAGAGGAAGTGGCGCGGCGGATTATCATCGCGGGCGGAGGCAATGTGGGTCTGTCCGTCGCGCAAACGCTGGAAAAGCAAGAACGCCGGATCAAGGTCAAACTAATCGAACGCGACCGTGCGCGGGCAGAATTTGTCGCCGAACAGCTGAGTCGAACCATCGTCCTCAACGGCGATGCGCTGGATGCGGGGCTGTTGGCCGAGGCGAACGTGACCGAGGCGGAGATACTGGTCGCCCTGACCGATGATGACAAAACCAATCTGCTGGCGGGGGTTCTGGCCAAGCAGGAGGGTACGCTGAGCGCGATGGCGTTGATTAACAACCAGAACCTGATGCGGATGGTCTCGCCGCTGGGTTTGGATGCGTTCATCAACCCGCGCGCGACAACGGTTTCGTCTATCCTGCGGCATGTGCGGCGGGGCCGGATCAGGGCGCTGCACAGTGTGCGTGACGGTGCGGCGGAAGTGATTGAGGCGCAGGTGCTGGCGACCTCGCCTCTGGCTGGTGTGCCCCTCGCATCGGTGGATTTGCCGGCAGGGGTGCTGGTGGGTGCGGTTCTTTCCGGTGACAACGTGCGGGTTCCGGACGGGCGCGATGTATTGAAGGATGGCGACCGAGTTGTGATTTTCGCGCTGCGTAGCGCGGTGTCCGATGTCGAAAAGCTGTTCCGTGTCAGCGTGGATTACTTCTAGTGGCTGGGTTTCCAGCCAGTGACTGCGCATGAGCAGCGAATCCGTTAGCGTCTGGCGGGGCAGCGGGCATGGTGATTTCGGTGCGGAGAAATTGCTCGGCTACGGTCTTTTTGTCTTCGCGGTCTCGATGGTGCTGATGGCGCTGCACGCGCTTGCGATTGATGACATGCAAGTCAGCGCCGTATTCGCCCTGTCCGGTGCGGGATGCTTTTTGCTGGCCACGGCCTCGCAGATGATCCTGATGCGCAATCCCATCCGTGCCGCGCGTTCGGGCTTGCTGGTGCTGATCCTGTTTTACGCGGTCGGGCCGCTTATCGCCGCGATTCCGGTCGCGGTCAGCGTTAATAATCTGGGATTGACCAACGCCTATTTCGAAATGCTGTCCGCGATTACCACCACCGGGGCGTCCACGTTCAAGGACATAGAGGTGATCCCGCAAACGGTGGTGTTGTGGCGGTCGTATTTGGCGGGATTGGGTGGGTTTGTCTGCCTGATCTCGGCATTGGCGATCCTTGCTCCGCTGTCTATCGGCGGATTTGAGGTCAGGCACAGCATTGAGGACACGGGCGATTCCGTCGGGCAGGGGATCATCCGCAACACGCTGTCATTTGAGCGACGCACGTTGGAAGAACGGGTGATATGGGCGACACGGCTGTTGCTGGTTCCGTATTGTGCCGTGACGCTGTTCTGTGCGATGGCGCTGGCGGCGGTGGGGATGCCCTCGTTTGATGCATTGTGCTATGCGCTGGGGGCGGTTTCGACGACGGGGTTCACGTCCAATGCGGGCGGGCTGGCGGCGTATGATTTGTTTGCCGGAGAGGTCATTATCGGCTGTGTCGTGATTCTGGCGGCGGTGGGCGTGGGGGTGCATGTGCAGGCAGTGCGGGGCAAACCCTCGGCTTATCGCCATGACCCTGAAGTCAGATATTTGGTTATTATCGTATCGGTCGTCGTTGCGCTGTTGTTCATGCGGCATTGGATCGGCGCGATTGAGACGCGCTCGACCGATGAGCTGGATGCGGGGTTCTCGGCATTGTGGGGGTCGCTGTTTATGGCGGTCTCGTATGCGACGACCACCGGGCTGGAGTCTGCCGATTGGGTCGGGGCGACCGCGTGGAGCGGGTTACAGACGCCAGGGGTCGCGCTGATCGGGCTGGCGATAGTCGGTGGCGGGGCGGCATCCACGGCGGGCGGGGTCAAGCTGGTGCGCGCGGTTTTGCTGGCCAAGCATAGCGTGAACGAATTGGCGCATTTGACAAGGCCGATGGAAGTGCGGCCCATCCGCAGCGGCGGGCAGAAGGTGACGGGTGATGCGATGCGGATCGTGTTCGTCTTCGTTATGCTTTACGTTTTGGCCTTGGTGGTCAGTGCGCTTGCACTGTCGGCGACGGGCATCGGGACGATTGATGCGATGATCGCATCGGTCAGTGTGCTGAGCAATACCGGCCCCGCTTTTCCTCTGCTGTCCGAGGATTCTGGCGCTTTTGTCGATTTGCCTTCCGGCGGTAAGCTGATCTTATGTGTGGGGATGATCGTCGGGCGGATGGAGACCCTTGCGGTTGTGGCACTGCTCAGCCCGGCGGCGTGGCGGCAATGATACATTTTTGGCGCAGAGGCGGCTTTAATCCCTGATTGGTGTGTCAAGTTTGCTTGTCGGAATCGATTGAGTATGTAATCTGCGATGACGCTGCACATGCGGGTGCGGCCGAACCTAACAATAAAAAAAGAATGGCATAACATGGCCTCGGACAAGCAAAACCTTCAAGACGCATTTTTGAACCATGTTCGTAAGAACAAAGTCTCCGTTACTATTTTTCTTGTGAATGGTGTTAAACTGCAAGGCGTTATTACGTGGTTCGATAATTTTTGTGTGCTGTTGCGTCGGGACGGCCAGTCTCAGCTTGTGTATAAACATGCGATTTCTACGGTGATGCCAGCGCAATCGATTGCCCTCTACGAGCCTGAAGAGGCTCCTGAGAGTTGAGCGGCGAAGCCCAGACACGCACTTTTGTAATTCATCCTGTCCTGCCAGAGTGGCGCAAGTCTCAGCGCGATCCTGAAACACGTCTTGCAGAAGCCGTCGGGTTGGCCGAAGCGCTGAAAGATCTGGACATCGTGCTGTCCGCTGCCGAACTGGTCAAAGCGCCGCGTCCGGCGACGTTGTTCGGGACGGGCAAGCTTGAAGACCTGCGCGAGCGTGTGCATGATGCCGAGGTTGAACTGGTCATCGTTGATGGCACACTGACCCCTGTTCAGCAGCGAAACCTCGAAAAAGCGTTGAAGGCCAAGGTGTTGGACCGGACGGGCCTGATCCTCGAAATATTCGGCGAGCGGGCGGGGACGGCGGAGGGCGTGTTGCAGGTCGAACACGCGCATCTGTCCTATCAAAAAAGCCGCCTCGTGCGCAGCTGGACCCACCTTGAGCGACAACGCGGGGGCTTGGGCTTTGTCGGTGGTCCCGGTGAGACGCAGATTGAGGCGGACCGGCGGATGATCGCGGACCGTATTGCGGCGATTGAGAAGAAGCTTGATAAGGTGGTCCGAACGCGGACGCTGCACCGGAAGAAGCGCAAGAAAGCGCCGTTGCCGATTGTGGCGCTGGTTGGCTATACCAACGCCGGAAAATCCACGCTGTTCAATCATATCACCCAAAGCGACGTGATGGCGAAGGACATGCTGTTCGCGACGCTGGACCCGACGATGCGCGCGGTTGAGCTGGTCGACGGGCGCGAGGCGATTTTTTCGGACACGGTGGGGTTTATCTCTGACCTGCCGACGCAGCTGATCGCGGCGTTCCGGGCGACTTTGGAAGAGGTGCTGGAAGCTGATTTGATCGTGCATGTGCGCGACATCGCCAGCGACGAGAGTGCGGCGCAGGCGACGGATGTTTATTCGGTGCTGCGCGAGTTGGGCGTGGACGATGACACGCTGAACCGCACGATTGAGGTCTATAACAAGATCGATCTGCTGGACGACGAAGCGCGACAGGCTTGGGAAAATCAGGCGGCGCGCAAGGACAACGTGGCCTGCGTTTCGGCCATCACCGGCTATGGCATCGAACCGTTGCTGAAAGCGATTGCGGAGCATCTGGGCCGGTTTGAGAAAGTTGTACGGATAGAGGTTCCGGCGGCGGACGGGGCGGCGTTGGCGTGGCTGTATAATTCCGGCGATGTGCGCTCTTGCGAGGCGGAAGACAGCATGATGGCGGTTGAAGTATTGCTGTCGGGCGCGAATTTGAACCGGTTTTACAAGCGGTTCGGGTACGAGTTTGAGGATGCTGTCAGCGGTTCACCTGATCCCGCGTGAAGCCTGCCATTTGCTGATAATCGCCGACGATGGCGCGTAACTCGTCGGGTGTGGCCACGTCGTCTAATGATGTGAAGCCGTCCGGCGCGCGTTCCTCCACGAGATCAATCACGCGCTCCGGCCCGCCTTTGCGGTTGGCGAGGACGATGGCGGATGTGGCTTCGCGGCGGTCGGCCTCGTATGCGGCCAGCGCTTTCTGAGCATCTGCCACGACAAGATGGTCGGCGAGACAAACGGCGTCGAGGATGGCTTGGCTGGCTCCGTTCGACCCTACAGGATACATCGGGTGTGCCGCGTCGCCGAGCAGGGTGACGCGGTTGTCGGTCCAGCGGGGCAGCGGATCGCGGTCGCACATCGGGTAAACGTAGAATTCTGGCGTGGCGGCGATCAGCGCCGGAATATCGACCTCCGGTATCGAGATTACACCCTCCACATGCGGCATCACCTCGCCCAGTGTGCCGGATTTCGACCAATCCTCGCGCGTGGGCAGCGGTGTTGTCTCGTCGCCCAACTTGGCGCAAATGACCCAGTTCATAAGCGTCTCACCGGGGCGTGTGGGGTCGTTGTAAATCGGGTAGAGGACGAGTTTTGCTTTCATACCGCCCGCGATAATCATCGAGCGGCC
>CALDZQ010000308.1 GCA_937944035.1 uncultured Neomegalonema sp.
ATGGAAGAGATGACGATGGATATGGGCGGCGCGGGAGTTGTGTCCGGCCTGATGAAGACACTCGCGATGCGCAAGGCGAAGGCGAATGTGATCGGCGTTGTCGGCCTTGTCGAGAACATGCCTGACGGAAAAGCGACCCGTCCCGGCGATATTGTGACGGCGATGTCGGGCAAAACGATCGAGATCATCAATACCGATGCGGAGGGGCGCTTGGTGCTCGCAGATGTGCTCTACTACGCACAACGGGAGTTCAAACCGCGCGCAACGATCAATCTTGCGACGCTGACCGGGGCGATTATCATCGCGTTGGGCAACTCGCGCGCCGGGTTCTTTTCAAATAATGACGACTTGTCCGACCAGATCACGCAAGCGGCGAAGGATGAGGATGAAGGCATATGGCGGATGCCGCTGGGCAAGGATTATGACGATCTTATCAAATCATCACTCGCCGACATTAAAAACACTGGCGGGCGGGCAGCAGGCTCTGCGACGGCCGCACAATTCCTGCAACGCTTTGTCGATGACAGCCCTTGGGCGCATATCGATATTGCCGGTGTGACACTGTCGAAGGAGGCCAAAGCGCTCTACCCGAAAGGTGCTTCGGGCTGGGGTGTTGCCACGCTGAACAGGCTTGTGCGCGACCAGTTTGAGGGCTGAGAGCATTTGCGATGATTTTTGGTCAAATAAAAATGCTCTATAGTGTTGTCTTGGCGCAATTTCCGAGCTGGAACGCTTATCAATGTTCCTCGAAATTGCTTTAGAATGGCGGAGGCGCTGTTCTATCATCTGACCGCGCAGCCGCTGGATCGGGCGCTTCCTGACTTGTTGGAGCGCACTTTACAACGTGGCTGGCGGGCCGTGGTCCGAGGTACGTCACCGGAGCGCCTTGAAGCGCTGGATACGATGCTGTGGACCTATCGCGATGAGAGCTTTTTGCCCCACGCACGGCAGGGATGCGACACGCCGGAGCGGCAGCCGATCTACCTGACAACAGGCGATGAGACGCCGAATGATCCGGATGTGCTGTTCCTGATCGATGCCGCTGACGCGGAGAGTTTTACGGCACATACCCGCACCATCGTGATGTTTGCTGATGATGACATGGACGCCAAGGCATTTGCGCGTGCGCAATGGAAGCGGGCCTCCGAACAGACAGGCGCAACTTACTGGAAGCAAGACGATAACGGGCGGTGGACCAAGGCTTTTGAGTCCGCCGCGCCGTAGCACATCAGTTGTGCGTGGGCCTGAACGCCGAAACACTCTGAACAGCAAACAAAAAAAGCCGGACACAAGGCCCGACTTTCTGAGGATCGATTTATATAGAGCGTTTTTTCACGATCATTGATCGTTTCAAACGGTCTATGTCTTTGCCTTGGCGCGATTTCCGCAGAAATCGCTGTAGACTCAGGCTTTGCGGCGTAAGCCCATGCCTGCAAGGCCCATCAGGATCAACGCAAGACCGCCCGGTGCAGGGACAGAACCGCCGCCGCCGCCGCCGCCCGCACCCGCGCCGCCCGCACCACCACTGGTAGCGCCGCCGCTCGTGCCGCTGGCAGCCGCAAACTCCGTTGTAGAACAGCGGAAGTTTGTGGATGTGGTGCAATCAGGCGAATTTGGGCTGATGTTACCTGCTGGAGTATTTGCCGCATCAAGCCACATTTGGTCCGCGAATGAGTAATCGAGGATTGATCCGTCCGCGCCGTAAGAGAAGTTGCTTCCTTCCGACTTGTGGAACCAGATTCCACCTTCTGCTCCGGTCTGAACACCATCCCATTCAGGCGTGTCGAAAGCCGCGTTGATCTCGGCAACATCAATCGAAAACATCGTCAATGGCAGGCCATCGCGTTCACCGGCATCACTGAAAGCGTTCTCGAAAGTGCCGAGAAACTCGCTGGTGCGGAAGCTGTTGGCGCTGTTCGTGCCATCATATGTGTAGGCGGTAATGCGGTTCGCAACACGATCCCCATAAAGGATCGCATATTCGTTTTCGTTGTATTTGGGGTTCTCACCGTCGGATATGACCAACCAGAACCCGTCATTGCTACCGTCATCAGTGTATTTGAAAGTGAACGCCTCGTTGGTGTCATCGTAGTTTTGCCAGACCCCGGCCGCATGATAATCGGTTTGGAAAATCGTGGCCTGCGCAACGGAAGCCGTCATCATTGTGGCCACAAAGGCGGCAGTAGCGGCGAAAAACCTGTTCGTCATAGCAATAGCTCCAAGCTGTCAGATTTGTGTCGTTGGGCGGCCGGAATAAGGGAATCCCGGAACCAACAGACAACGCATAAATATCTTTTCTTTCCTGATATTTAGCGCAAAACCACTAACAACTCCCTGCTATCAAGTTTCGCCAAGCAACAAGAAACCAGTTTATCAGTCGAGTATGCCAAGGCCGGAGGACCATGCGTCTCATTCAGCCTTCTCAACCGCGTCCATCGCCTTGAGCCACATATCCTCGGCGCGATGATACCCGTCAACAACCTCGGCCCTTTTAATGCCGAGACGCTCTATTTCGACCGATGAGACGTTCTCATAAAGCGCCGCATCGCTGAGCTTTTCATCGATTTTGTCGAGCATCTTTTGCAACATGGCCAAACGCGCTTCACATTTAGCGGCGTCAGAGCGCAGGTTTGAGAGTGATTTTTTCGGCGCAGGAGGTGGTTTTTTTTCGGCTTTCGGTTTCGGTGCTTCTTTAGGCTTGGCAGGACCGGGCGCACCGCCGCGTTGGGACAGCAGGAAGGTTTTGTAGTCGTTCATGTCGCCATCATAAGGCGTCACCCGGCCATCATGGACCAACCAAAAGCGGTCGGCGACCATTTCAACGAGGTGAGCGTCGTGGCTGACGAGGATAACCGCGCCGCCGTAGTCGTTGAGGGCGTGGATCAGAGCCTCGCGGCTTTCGATGTCAAGGTGGTTGGTCGGTTCATCGAGGATCAGCAAGTGCGGAGCTTCGAGGGTGGTGAGCATCATCAGCAAGCGTGCGCGCTGCCCGCCGGAAAGCTTTTTCGCCGTCACATCCGCCGTATCAACCCCAAAACCCGCCGCCCCAAGTCGGGCGCGGTGTTTGGACGGGGTCTCATGCGGGAATTCACGCGCGATGTGTTGCAGCGGAGTGTCGTCTTCTTGCAACTCGTCAAGCTGATGCTGTGCGAAGTAGCCGATCTTGATCTTTTTGGTGCGAAACTCCGTACCATCCTGCAATGCCAACCGTCCGGCGAGGAGTTTGGACAGCGTGGATTTACCCTGCCCGTTCGCGCCAAGCAAGGCGATGCGGTCGTCCTGGTCAAGGCGGAAGTTCAGCTTTGACAGCACGGGCGGACCGCCATAGCCAAGCTCGCCATCTTCAACCGTAATCATGGGCGGGGGCAGCTCTTCAGGGGTACGGAAGCGGAATTCAGCCACCGCGTTCTCGGTGATCGCCGCTATAGGTTTCATCTTTTCGAGCATTTTCAGGCGGGACTGGGCCTGACGGGCCTTGCTTGCCTTGGCGCGGAAGCGTTCGACGAAGCTTTGGATATGCTCGCGCTGGGCGTCTTGCTTGCGCTTGGACGCCATTTGCTGTTCGAGCCGGGCCTGGCGCATGGCGTCAAAAGCGTCGTAGCCGCCTTTATAATAGGTCAGCGTGCCGTCCATCAGGTGCAGAATGCCTTTGACAGAGCGGTTTAGCAGACCACGGTCGTGCGAGATAATCAGGCAGGTATGCGGGTATTTGGCGAGAAAGTTCTCCAGCCAGATCGTGCCTTCAAGATCGAGATAGTTGGTCGGCTCATCGAGGAGCAGCAGGTCGGGTGCGGAGAAAAGTACCGCTGCGAGCGCGACGCGCATCCGCCAGCCGCCTGAAAACTCAGAACAGGCACGGGCCTGCTCGACTGAATCAAAGCCCAGACCTTGCAAAATTGAAGCGGCGCGCGCCTCAGCCGAATGAGCATCAATATCGACCAGCCGCGTCTGAATATCGGCGATCTCGGTCGGGTCCGTGGCACTGTCGGCGCGGCGCATCAGATCGGCGCGTTCGGTGTCGGCCTCCAGCACCGTTTCGAGCAGTGTCATCGCACTGGCGGGCGCTTCCTGCGCGACGCCGCCTATGTGGGCGTTCTTGGGGATGTCGATGTCGCCGCCATCCAGCGCCAACTCGCCCCGGATCAGCTTGAACAGCGTGGTCTTACCACAGCCGTTGCGCCCGACAACGCCCACCGTGGTGCGGGGCGGAATCGATGCGGTGGCTTCAGTGAAGAGCGGCTTGCCCTCGATGGAATAGTTCAAATTTCGGATTGTAATCATGGGGCATCTCTTACGCATAACTGACGCGTG
This sequence comes from uncultured Neomegalonema sp., assembly GCA_937944035.1. Classification (GTDB taxonomy): domain Bacteria; phylum Pseudomonadota; class Alphaproteobacteria; order Rhodobacterales; family Rhodobacteraceae; genus JAHDDY01. The sequence goes on from CALDZQ010000308.1 coordinate 4,312, forward strand.
GGAAAAGAGCCGTTTCGCCGCTTAAGCCAATCAAGGCGTCGAATTTTTGTCAGCATTCCAAGGCGATCCGGGAATAGGGTTAGAATGAAGACACAGCCCGTTTTTCAAGAGGACGCGATCATGACCGTATTTGACAAGGATATGCTCAACGCCGTTGCCCAGCCGATTGAGCGCGCACGGGGACTTGAGAACAGGTTTTACACCGACCCCGACACGTTCGAGGAAGAGAAAAAGGCGGTGTTCGCTGCCACTTGGGCCGGTCTTGCGTTTGCCAAGGACGTGCCTGAAGCGGGCGATGCGATGCCGATCACCTATTGCGGAACACCGTTGATCGTTGTGCGGGGCAAGGATGATGTGGTGCGCGTTTTCCTCAACGCCTGCCGTCACCGGGGCATGATTTTGCTGGAGGAAAAGCGCAAAATTGAAGGCGCGCTGCGCTGTCCTTACCATTCCTGGTGCTACGATCTGAAGGGCAAACTGAAGGCAACGCCGCATGTGGGTGGCCCCGGCCAGAACGCGCATCCGGCGATGGACCGCGATTCGCTGGGTCTGATTGAAGTGCGCAGCCGGGTTTGGCGCGATGTGATTTTCGTCAATCTGGACGGCAATGCGCCAGAGTTTGATGACTATGCCGGAGCGCTGTTGAAGCGCTGGAGGGAATTTGAGAAGCCGATCTATCATGGCGGTGTTGATTCCTCGTTCAAATTACACGTTGATACGAACTGGAAACTGGCCGTCGAGAATTACTGCGAATCCTATCACCTGCCTTGGGTGCATCCGGGATTGAACGCGTATTCACGGCTGGAAGATCACTATGACATCGTGGAGCCGAACCAGTTTTCCGGGCAAGGCACGGTGGTCTACAATCCTGAACTGAGCAATGACGGGCGGGCCTTCACCAATTTTGAGGATCTGTCAGAGAAATGGGATAAGGGCGCGGAGTATGTCTCATTCTTCCCCAATGTCCTGTTCGGCGTTCACCGCGATCATGCGTTCGCGATCCTGCTGGAGGCGGTCGCGCCGGACAAGACCGTCGAACATATCGAACTGTATTACGCCAACGAAGAAATGACCGGACCGGATTATGCCGATCTGCGCGTGAAAAACGCGGCGCTTTGGAAGGAAATTTTCAAAGAAGATATTGGCGTGGTTGAGGGGATGCAAAAGGGCAGGCAAGGCACATTGTTTGACGGGGGGAAATTCTCCCCGGCAATGGATGAGCCGACGCATTGCTTCCATGATTGGGTTGCGCGTCGGTTCGGGGCGCAATAGCCGACCCCGTTCAAAAACTGATGTTTGGCGGACAGGACTTTCACATTGGCCTCTTCCCTCGCGCTCTGCCCCAAGGCAGACTGATTAGAAATAACGGGGGAGAGAAATGACCTATATTATCGCTATCGATCAGGGCACAACATCGTCCCGCGCGATCGTTTTCGACGCCGAAATGCACGTCACGGCAATCGCGCAGGAAGAATTTCCCCAGCACTTTCCCCAATCGGGCTGGGTCGAACATGACCCCGAAGACCTTATGCGCACCACGCTGGAGACCTGCCGCGCGGCAATCAACAAAGCGGGCATCGCCGCCTCAAATATCGCCGCCATTGGCATCACCAACCAGCGTGAGACAACCATCGTCTGGGACAAAACCACCGGAAAACCTGTCTACAACGCCATCGTCTGGCAAGACCGCCGCACCGCAGAATTCTGCGGCATCCTCAAACAGGGCGGCCATGAACCGGCGATTACCGCTAAAACGGGATTGCTCACGGACCCGTATTTCTCCGGCACAAAAGTCGCGTGGATACTAGACCATGTTGACGGCGCGCGAAAACGGGCCGAGGCGGGCGACCTGCTTTTCGGCACGGTCGACAGCTATCTGATCTGGCATCTCACCAACGGCAAGGTCCACGCGACGGACGCGACCAACGCTTCGCGGACGATGCTGTACAACATAATCGACGGTGCTTGGGATGATGACCTCTGCACTATGATCCAAGTCCCCAAATCCATGCTCCCCGAAGTCCGCAATTCGGCGGATGATTTCGGCTCCACCACCCTGTTCGGTAGCGAGATCCCGATCCTTGGTGTCGCAGGAGACCAGCAGGCCGCGACCGTCGGCCAAGCCTGCTTTGCACCGGGCATGATGAAATCGACCTATGGCACAGGCTGCTTCGCGCTGCTCAACACGGGTGACACGCCTGTGCCCTCACAAAACCGCCTGCTCACCACCATCGCCTATCAGCTGGACGGCAAACCGACCTACGCCCTCGAAGGCTCCATCTTCATCGCGGGCGCAGTGGTGCAATGGCTGCGCGACGGTCTGGGCCTCATCAAGAACGCAGCCGACACCCAAGCGCTCGCCGAAACCGCCGATGACGCGCAACAACTCTACATGGTCCCCGCCTTCACCGGCCTCGGCGCGCCCTATTGGGATGCGGAGTGTCGCGGTGCAATCTACGGCCTTACCCGCGCCAGCGGCCCCGCCGATTTCGCCCGTGCGGCGCTCGAATCCGTCGGCTACCAGACCCGCGATCTACTGGAGGCGATGCAGGGCGATTGGGACAGCTCCGGCGCACAAACCGTGTTACGCGTCGATGGCGGCATGACCTCCAGCGCCTGGACGATGCAGTTCCTCGCCGACATCATCGGCGCACCCGTAGACCGCCCGACCCTGCCGGAGACCACAGCACTCGGCGCGGCATGGCTCGCCGGAATGCGGGCGGGAGTCTATCCCGACATGGACGGTTTCGCCGCCAGTTGGGCGCGCGACGCCCGCTTCACCCCCGCCATGCCGCGCGAGACAGCGGATGCGAAATACGCGGGCTGGAAAGACGCGGTGCGCCGGACGCTGACGACGTGATCCTCACCCCCACCGAACGGTGTATCCTCGCCGGAGACAGCGGCAGAGGTTCGCAAATGACGATGGAGATTGTTGTTGAGACCGCGCGGATGCTGGGGGCGGACGCCCTGATTGAGATCCACTCCAGCCATATCGACGGCTGCCTCTACCACGGCGATTCCGGCGTCCTGTTCTGTGAGAAGTTGGCCAGCGAAGGCGCGCGCGTCGTGGTCCCTGCCACTACCAATGTCGGCGCGCTAAACCTGCTGAAGCCCGACCAAAGCCGCCTTTCTCCGGACCAGCGCAAAATGGCCTACCGCCTGATGATGGCCCACGAGCAGATGGGTTGCACCCCAAGCTGGACCTGCGCCCCCTACCAAGCGGGCGCGCGCCCAGCCCTGCATCAGCAAGTCGCATGGGGCGAATCCAACGCCGTGGCCTTCGTCAACACCGTTCTGGGCGCGCGGACCAATCGCTATGGCGACTTCCTAGACATCGCCTGCGCCATCACCGGGCGCGCACCGTATTACGGGCTGCACAAGCCGGAAAACCGCCGCGCCAAACTGCTGATTGACGTAAGCGCCCTGCCCGCTTGCCTGCTGCGCGAAGACGCCTTCTTCCCCGTTCTTGGCGCACTCACAGGCCGCCTCGCGGGGGAGACCGTGCCACTGATCGACGGATTGCCAACCGCGACAGAAGACCAACTCAAATCTCTCTGCGCCGGAGCGGCCTCCACGGGGGCGCTGGCCCTGATCCACATCGTAGGAATCACCCCTGAAGCGCGAGACCACGCCACGGCCCTCGGTCATCTCCCGCCGGAGGAAGCCGTCACCGTCACGCCCGACATGATCCGGCAAACCCGCGACAGCCTGAGCCTTGCGCCCGACGGCGCCATCGACAGCGTGGCGCTGGGCAGCCCGCACTTTTCGACCGCCGAGTGCCGCATGTTGCTGAGCCTCGCAAACGGGAAACCCTTCCGCGTTCCTGTCTACATCTGCCTCGGACGCCACACGATGCGCGCCCTCGCGGCGGATGGCACGGACAAGGGGCTGGCCGATCTCGGCGTCGAGTTCGTCACCGATACCTGCGTCGTCGTCACCCCGATCCTGCCCGCAGAGCCGGGTGTGATGATGACAAACTCAGCCAAATTCGCTCATTACGCCAACGGCAACACCGGCCACGCGCCTGTGTTCGGCACACTCAAAGAATGCGTGACCAGCGCCCAGTCAGGCCATGTGGTGCGCGATGTGGAGGTTTGGGAATGACCACCCAAACCACCCCCCTTATCCCCGGAACCGCCACAGGCACAGCCCTGCGCCTTGATGCCCCGATCAGCTTTTGGGGCGGCGTGAACCCGCAGACCTCCGAGATCACCCTCGCCGGACATCCGCAACGCGGGACGGCCATCGCGGGCACAATCCTGATAATCCCACAGCTTATCGGCTCCAGTTCATCCTCGGCGGTGATGTTGGAGCTGTCCCGCGCGGGTTTGGCCCCCGCCGCACTGATCCTCGGTTCGCGCGATGCCATTTTGCCAGTCGGCGTGATCGTCGCCCGCCAAATGGGCTGGCCCGCAATCCCCGTACTTGTCCTGCCCGATCCGCCGTTTCAGACGGGCGAGACACTCTCCATCGCGCATGACGGAAGGGTCACGAACGCATAGGCTCAAAAACCTGCCGCATCCGTCCCTCAGCATGTCGATTTTCCCTTCGCAAGCCGGACCACAGCGCCTAATGTCCCGCATATGAACAACACACCACCCCTGCCCCATAACGCTCAGAACTGGCCCGTATTCGAGGCCGGATGGGTGTGGCTTGTCGGTGCGGGGCCGGGCGATCCGGGCCTGCTGACCCTCCACGGCCTCAACGCCCTGCAACAAGCGGATGTGGTTGTGTATGATGCGCTGGTGGGTGAGGATATTCTCAACTGGGTCCGTCCCGGCTGTGTGATCGAATACGCGGGCAAGCGCGGCGGCAAGCCATCGCCAAAACAGCGCGATATATCGCTCAAACTGGTCAGCTACGCCCAAGAGGGAAAGCGTGTGCTGCGCCTTAAGGGCGGCGACCCGTTCGTCTTCGGGCGCGGTGGGGAGGAGGCGCAAACCCTGATCGGTCACGGCGTCCCCGTGCGGATTGTGCCCGGTATCAGCGCGGGAATCGGCGGCCTGGCCTATGCGGGTATCCCCGTGACCCACCGCGATGTGAATCAGGCCGTCACCTTCGTCACCGGACATGACCAGAGCGGCAACGCGCCCAGCCGCGTTGACTGGGGCGCGCTGGCCAAAGGCTCCCCCGTCATCGTTTGCTATATGTCTATGAAAACCCTGCCGAATATCGTTGAGAGCCTGATTGCAGGGGGCCGCGACCCGCACGACCCCGTCGCCGTTGTCACCAATGCGACGCGCCCGGACATGGCCGTGCTGGAATCGAGCCTATCGCAGGCGGTGGCGGACATTGCCGAAGCGAAGCTGTCACCGCCCGCAATCATCTGCATTGGCCGCGTCGCTTTGATGCGGCAGGCGCTCGACTGGATCGGCCAGATGGCGGGCGAGCCTGTGCGCAATATCGATCCGCTCGGCGTGCGCGATATGCAGGAGCGCGAGGTGTCGTGAGCGGCCTCGTTATTTCCGCGCCAAGCTCCGGTGCGGGAAAAACCTCGCTCACCCTCGGCCTGCTGCGGGCCTTGCGCAATCGCGGCGTATCAGTGCGGTCTGCCAAATCCGGCCCAGATTATATCGACCCCGCCTTCCACGCCGCCGCCTCCGGCCAGCCTTGCGTGACGCTGGATCCGTGGTGTGCGTCGGCGGAGCAGTTGCGGGTACGGGCAGCGGGAGTAGGCCGCGACGATCTCCTCCTTGTCGAGGGCGCGATGGGCCTGTTTGACGGGGCGCTCGACGCGGATAACCCGCTCGGCCAAGGCAGTACAGCCGACACCGCCGCCGCGCTCAAATTGCCCGTCATCCTCGTGATAGACGCCGCAAAAACCGCCCAGACCAGCGCGGCCATCGCCCACGGCCTGAAGACTTTCCGCACGGATACAAACGTCGCTGGAGTCATCCTCAACCGCATCGGCAGCGCCAGGCATGAGCGGATGCTGCGCAGCGCTGTGGAAACAATACTCCCGGTCCTCGGCACGATCCCCCGCGATCCGGCGCTGGCCATGCCCGACCGCCATCTCGGCCTCGTTCAAGCCCAGGAAATGGCGGGGTTGGAGGGCTTTATCGCCAATGCCGCCGGCCTGATCGAAAGCCATTGCGACCTTGATGCGCTCACCGCCGTGGCCGCACCGCCGACAAAGCCGACCGCCCCCCTCCGCCGCATTCCGCCGCTGGGTCAGCGCATCAGTATCGCCCGCGATGTCGCGTTCAGCTTCGCCTACCCGCACACGCTGTCCGATTGGCGCGCGCAAGGGGCCGAACTCTCGTTCTTCTCCCCCCTCGCCGATGAGGGACCGGACGCACATGCCGATGCGATCTATCTACCCGGCGGATACCCTGAGTTGCACGCGGGCGTACTGACCAGTGCTGCCAATTTCCGCCAATCAATGACAGATGCCGCCACCCGCAACACGCTGATCTATGGCGAGTGCGGGGGCTACATGACGCTGGGTACGGGAATGATTGACACGAACGGAACCCGCCACGCCATGCTCGGTCTGCTCGATCTGGAAACCAGCTTCGCCGCCCGCAAACTGCATCTCGGCTATCGCACTCTTACCCCCGTTGACGACATCGGCTGGGCCGCCGCGTTCAAGGGCCACGAGTTCCACTACACCTCCACCCTCACCGAACACGGCACACCGCTGTTCCAAATGAATGACTCTCTCGGCACAGACATCGGCCCCACCGGCCTACGCCGGGGCCGCATCATGGGTAGTTTTGCGCATGTGGTGGAGGTGGGGTGATGTCCGCTGTGAAGTACGAACGATGTTAGAGTGTACCACGTTGTCACCATTGTGAAATCAATGGTACGATGTGCCTACGTACAAGAAGGGCGTGATACATGCAGTGGATTCTGCAAGATATAGAAGACTCCCACAAGCTGGCTGAAGCATTGGATAAATCGCAGGTCGCATTCACTCTGCACACCGTTATCCCCTTTGTCGGCGAACTCATGCCTGAGCCGACAGTCAACAATCCGAACGCGGTCGTTCTGTTTGGCTCGTATATTTTATGGCGCACCGCTGAAGCAAAAATTACGAGCCAGGTATCTTCAAGTTAAGGCCATTCGTTCACGAGAAGCCTTGGTATCCGTATCTGCTCAACGGCACGGATGGCTTGTTTATTACGCTTCAAGATATTCCGCAGCGTTTGCATGACAATGGCAAAGACTGGTTCATCCGCCCTGTCGATGACAGCAAGGAAGTCGCCGGAAATGTGGAATCCGAGCGAGATATTATCCTTATGGCCGAGCGGGTTCTGGCTCTTGACGAAGACGAAATCCCGAAGGGATCACTCCGCCACGATACACAGCTGATGCTCACCGAACCCGTGCGCATTTTACAGGAATGGCGGTTATGGGTAGTGGATGGGCAAGTTGTTACATACTCACTTTACAAAGAGGGCGCGCGGGTTATTTACCGTCATGAGATTGACGATGCCGCCCTCCTATTCGCCCAACATTTGATCGATATTAATCCTGATTACTCACAAGCATATGTGATTGATATTTGCCGCACAAAAGACGGGCTGAAAATGCTCGAAACGAATTGCATCAATGCTTCGGGATTTTATGAGGCTGATTTGGTCAAACTCGTTGAAGCGATCAATACGATGAAGCATAACTTACACAACACGGTAGGGTCATTCGATAATTATATGGAGCCGCGCAGCGGCGACACGCGACCGACCGCCCCCACGGGCGGGCGCGTTCCGCCGAAGGCGGACCACACCAGCCCCCGGCCGGTCGCTTAGTGCTTAAAACAAAATGCTCAAGGCCGCAGCACCACCTTCGCCGCGCCCACACTGCCTGCCTTCAAATCCGCAAACGCCGCCGCACCGTCGGACAAGGGCCGCTGCTCGACCCAGTTAAAATCACCCAAACGACCGTCAAAGATTGCCCGTGCGGTCGCGCGGAAATCGGCCATTGTGTAGGTGTACGTGCCGAAAAACGTGATCTCCTGCAACGTCATCCGCCGCGTATCCAGCCCCGCGCCGCCGCCAGCCAGTCCGATATGGGCGATCACACCACCCGGTGCGGCAAAATCGGTCGAAGACGCCCGCGAAGCCTCAGACCCGTAGGCATCCACCACCAAATCCGACGATCCGGCCTCCGGTCCGCCGCTTTTGCCGTCGAATGTCTTGAACGGCCCCGCCGCCTCAACCGTGGCCCGTCTCGCGGGGCTGGGGTCTGACACCCAAATATCGCTCACCCCGTGCAGCCGTGCGACCAAAGCCGTGCCAAGGCCAATCGCCCCGCCACCCAAAATCACCATCCGCGCATCAGCGAGAGGGCGCACGAAGCTCTTCGCAGCCATACGCATCGCGTGCCAGCCGCAGGCAATCGGCTCGGCCAGCGCGGCCTGCTCAATCGCTACGCCATCGGGCACGACCACCAGATTACGCTCCGCAATCGCCAGTTTCTCGGCAAATGCGCCCTCACGCGGGGGGATCGAAATCAGCTTGCGGTCGGGACAAATGTTGTCGCGCCCTTCGATGCAGTAGCTGCACTCACCACAGGACACGAGCGGATTGATCGTCACCCGCTTGCCCTCGTGCTTACCGGACAGCGCCGTCCCAGCCGCTTCGTGGCCAAGGATCAGCGGCGATATCCGGCGCTCGTCATGCCCCGCGAACCCGTGCATATCCGAGCCGCAAATCCCGACCGCCTCGATAGATACCAATGCCTGCCCCGCCTGAGGCACAGGATCGGGAACGTCACGCATTTCGACAGTGAACGGAGCGGTATAGACAAGCGCACGCATGGGCGGTTCCTTTTAAAGATCGCTGTGACGGTCTTTCAATGGCGATATGCCGAACCGCTCGCGATAGACCTTGGTGAAGTGAGAATGTGAGCCAAACCCCGTTGCGGTAGCCACGTCAATGATCTTTGTGGGCGTACCGTGCAGCAAAGAGCGCGCATGGCGCAGGCGTAGATCGCGGTAAAAATCGGTCGGCGTGGCATCCGTATACTGCCGGAAAAGCCTGTGCAGCTGTCGCCGGGTCAGACCGATATGCCGCGCCACCTCAATCATGGACAGGGGCGCATCGAGATTGGCTTCCATCGCCTCAATCGCCTTGGCCAACGGGGCGGAGCGGGCCTTTGCCTTGTAAAGCGACGCGCTGGCTTGGCGATCAACGCTGGAACGCACCCGCTCGACCTGCATCATCTCGGCGGTTTTTGAGGCGATGTTGTTGCCCAAATCCTCGCCGATAATCCGCAACATCATGTCGATCACCGCCGTACCACCCGAACATGTCAGACGGTCGCGGTCGATAAAATAAAGCTGGTCGGTGACTTCGATTTCCGGAAATGTCTCGCGGAACACCGACACGTCATACCAATGCAGCGCACAGGTATAACCATCCAGCAGCCCCGCTTTGGCAAGTAGATAAGACCCCGCAGAGATCCCGCCCAACGGAACCCCCGTTCGGGCCAAACGCCGCAACCATGCTTGCGTTTTGGGATGAATCGCATGATCGGGCGGAAAGTTCGTCCCTGCACAAACGAACATCATCGCCGGATTGGCATCACCGCCAATCTCGGCCCCCGCCTGAATATCAAGGTTGTTACCCGCCTTCACCACACCGCCATCAATCGAATACGTGCGATAGCGGTAGCGGGTATAGCCGACATAGTCATTCGCATGGTGCAGCGCGTCCAATGCCAAACTCAGGCAGACGAGCGGAAAACTGGGTACGAGAAGAAACCCGATCTCCACCTCTCCCGACCGCTCAAGCATCGTAAACTGCTCCCAAATCCATTGCACCAGCATTCATTGCACGGATCAGCCGCGCCGCAAGCTAAATATCGCTAAATGCTCGCCCGAAATTGGGGTATCATAGAACCACACTGTCAAAACAATGTTTTCAATGCCTTTTTCAGCACAAAACCGCTTGACTTGAGTCTACAGCTGTATCATTCCACCCTCCATCACACGCGAGGATTGCCTCGCACAATTTTGGGAATGTTATGAAGACCTTTTCTGCCAAACCGAGCAACATCCAGAAAGACTGGGTTGTCATCGATGCCGAGGGTATCGTGCTGGGCCGTCTGGCCGCTATCGTCGCCGCCCGCCTGCGCGGCAAGCACAAAGTTACCTTCACCCCGCATATGGATTGCGGCGATAATATCATCATCATCAACGCCGACAAGGTGAAGCTGACAGGTCGTAAATACGACAACAAAATTTACTACTGGCACACCGGTTATCCGGGCGGCATTAAAGACCGCACCGCCAAGCAACTGCTCGAAGGCAAGCACCCTGAGCGTGTTGTCGAAGCCGCTGTGCGTCGCATGATGCCCGGTGGCCCGCTGTCGCGCAAGCAGTTGAAGAACCTCAGAATTTACAATGGCGGCGAGCATAACCATGAGGCGCAGACGCCAATGGTTCTCAATCTCGCAGAAGCCAACGACAAAAACGCACGGAGCGCATGACGCAGATGTCTGAAGAAATCAAATCATTGAGCGACCTGAAGACTGCTGTTGGTGGCGCTGAAGCCGCTAGTGGCGACGCGATTGCTGTCGAGGGTGATGCGCCTGCTGTTATTTCAACAGCCGCGCCCGTCTACGAGCAAAAGCGTGATGAGCTTGGCCGCTCCTACGCGACCGGCAAACGTAAAGACGCGATTGCGCGTGTATGGGTCAAGCCCGGCACGGGCAAGATCACCGTGAACGGCCGCGATGTTTCGACCTATTTCGCACGCCCTGTGCTGCAAATGGTCATCAGCCAGCCTTTCAAGGTTGCGAACGTCGTCGGTCAATTCGACGTAATCTGCACGGTCGTTGGCGGTGGTCTTTCCGGTCAGGCCGGCGCGGTCAAGCACGGTATTTCGAAAGCGCTGTCGCATTACGATCCGGCAGTTCGCCCCGCCCTTAAGAAGGCCGGCTTCCTGACCCGCGACTCGCGTGTTGTCGAGCGTAAGAAATACGGTAAGGCGAAAGCGCGTAAGAGCTTCCAGTTCTCGAAACGCTAAAGCTCTTGCTTTCACACAAACTTGTTGGAGCCACGGTATCAAGCCGTGGCTCTTTCTGTTTCAGCTGGCTTCTATGTCGCTACTCGTTTTCCTTGTCCGACACTTGCGAATACGCGCTTAATCAGCAGATAGCCGTCATTATCGGACTTGTTCAGCACAAGCGGAGCGCCGTGCCGATAATCCAGAACAGTATTGCCGCCGGAACTGGACCTTGGGAACAAGTCCGAAGGTGACAATATGAATTGTCGAGAGGCCGAAAAGGAATTCCCGCGCCATGATCTCTACCCCCGCTGAAATCAGCTATGCGCATTCCGCGACCAATGCCGTGTCGCGCGGCCTGATACGGTCTATCGAGAATGTGACCGGACGCCCGCGCCTGATTCGCATGGCCCTGAACTACGAGCGCGATGTGAAGGGGGGCCGCGATTTCTGGGAAGTGATGCAGGAGCGTTATTCAATCAGCTTTGCGATGCCCGATAACGCACTCGAAAACCTGCCCGCCAGCGGCCCAGCCGTGTGTATCGCAAATCATCCGTTCGGTATCCTCGACGGCCTCGCGATGGGGCGGCTGATCTCGATGCGGCGCAAGGATTTCAAGATCATCGCCAACAGCGTGTTCCAAAAGGCCGAGGAGTTGAACGAACATATCCTGCCGATCTCATTCGACAACACCCGCGAAGCGCGCGCCCTGAACATCGAGACCCGGCGCGAGGCACTGCGCTTTCTGGCCGAGGGCGGCGCTATCGCGATCTTCCCCGGCGGTTGCGTCTCGACAGCGGCAAAGCCTTTCGGCGCGCCGATTGATCCGAAGTGGAAAACCTTCACGGCGAAGATGATTTCGAAAAGCGACGCCGCCGTCGTGCCGATGTTCTTTGAGGGGACCAACAGCCGTTTTTTCCAGGTTATCAGCCATATCAGCCAAACCCTGCGCCTCGCCTTTCTTATCAAGGAGTTCGGCAACCGCGTTGGCAAGCCACTGGGCATCCATATCGGCGCGCCCATCGACCGCACTGAAATCAGCGCCCTCCAGCGTGACCCCATCGCGTTGATGGATTACCTGCGCGCGTCCGTCTACGCCCTCTCGCCGCAGCCGTTCAGTGATTTGGGGTATGGCTGGAACGGGGAATAGTTGATTAGGTCTATGCGATCCCCTAAACACCGCGCTCACACAGGGCAGGAGCAGCGGTCATGGCGATCAGAACAGCGATTCTCGGCGCAAGCGGGTATACGGGCGCGGAACTCGTGCGTCTGCTCTCTGTCACGCCTGAATATCAGCTTGTGGCACTGTCCGCTGATCGTAAAGCGGGGCAGAGCATGGGCGCGGTATTTCCGCATCTGGGCCATATAAACCTGCCAACGCTGTGCAAGATCGACGAGATAGACTTCGCGGGCGTCGACCATGTTTTCTGCGCCCTGCCCCACGCCACCACGCAGACCGTTATCACCAAGCTTCCGGACCATGTGCGGATCGTCGATCTCTCCGCTGATTTCCGGCTGCGCGATCCTGCGGATTACGAGCGGTGGTATGGCGGCGCGCATGGGGCGGTGGATCTGCAAAAAACCGCCGTCTACGGGCTGCCGGAATTCTACCGCAATGAGATCGCCAGCGCGCGTCTTGTGGCCAGCACCGGGTGTTACGTGGCAACGGGCGTTACGCCGCTGATTCCGCTGCTTGAGCAAAAGCTGATCGATCCGGACAGCATCATCGTCGATGCCAAATCCGGCGCATCCGGTGCGGGACGGGCGGCCAAGGAAGGCACGCTGTTTGCGGAGGTCTCCGAAGGTTTCCACGCTTACGGCGTCGCCAGTCATAGGCATACGGCTGAATACGATCAGGAGCTGTCGAAAGCGGCGGGCCGGGATGTTCAGGTCAGCTTCACACCGCATTTGATCCCGCAAAACCGGGGAATCCTTGCCACGATCTACGTGCAGGGTGACGCGGAAGCGATTCACGCCGCACTGGCCGGCCGTTTCGCGGATGAGCCATTCGTCGATGTCCTCGCCCAAGGCTCCCTGCCCCACACCCGCCATGTGCGCGGCTCGAACTACCAACGCATCGGCGTAATCGCAGATCGGCGTGCAGGGCGCACGATAATCGTCTCGGTGCTGGACAACCTCGTCAAAGGCGCGTCGGGACAGGCGATCCAAAACGCCAACATCATGCACGGCCTGCCCGAAACCACGGGACTGTTACAGCAGCCCCTGTTCCCGTGACGCATGTGTTCCTATATGCTGACCAAGAATTGATGGGGAGATAATCGCCAATGGCACGGATGCGCAAAAAACAACGGGTGATGCTTCTGGTCTTCGGAGGCATTGCGCTCGCCATATCGGCCACCCTTGTCGGCTTGAGCTTTTCCAGCGCAATTTCGTTTTTCGTCAGCCCGACAAAGCTGATCGAGAACGAAACCACCGGACAATACAAAGACGGTCAGCGCCTGAAACTCGGCGGTGTGGTTGAGGATGATGAGAAAACCTTAGAAGACGGCACAATCCGCTTCGTCATCACCGATTACGACACCTCGATTCCGGTGAACTTCAAAGGCATCCTGCCCGATCTGTTCCAACCCGGCGAAATGGCCATCGCTGAGGGCAAGTACCAGAACGGCGTGTTTGTTGCCGACAGCGTCCTTGCCAAGCACGACGAGAAATACCGCCCCCGCGAAGTTGAAGACGCTCTGCGCGAGTCAGGTCGGCTGGGCAAGTACGAGACGGAAAGCGCGACGAACTGAACCCATCACCCCCGCGCGTGCAGAACACGCCCGATCGTGTTCAGCAACACCTGCGCCGCCAGAATCGCGGTGGAGCCGCTATGGTCATAGTCCGGAGCCACCTCGACCAAATCGATGCCGACAACCGTGTGATGCTTCACGATCTCGGCGATGAACTCTAAAACCTCGTAGTAAAGAAAACCGCCATGCGAGGGTGTGCCGGTTCCCGGTGCGATTGAGGGATCAAAGGCGTCGATGTCGATGGTCAAGTAGACCGGCACACCCTCCGGTACGCGATCCGCCATCGATAGTGGCCCCAGCGCGCGGAACTGGCGGACCGAGAAGATGTCAGAACCCATCGCCCGCGCCGCGTCGTAGCCCTCCTTGGCAGTGGAGGAGACATTGCGGATGCCGACTTGAGTCATGCCTGTGACGTAGGACTTCTCCGCCGCCCGCCGCAGCGGATTGCCGTGGCCATAACGGACCCCGTGGCGCTCATCAACAAAATCGAGATGCGCATCGATCTGGACGATATGGAATGGCATCTGCTCGGAAAACGCGTTGATGCAGGGAATGTTGATGGAGTGGTCGCCGCCGATCACCACGGGCATCGCCCCGGCTGCCAGAATCGCCCGGACTCCGGCTTCGATATTGCGGTGCGAGCCTTCGGTATCGGTGTGGATGATGTCCGCGTCGCCAATATCAACGATTCGCGCGTTCTCCAGATAGGTTACGTCATCTTCATGGTCATACGCGCCCGCGTGACC
>CALDZQ010000309.1 GCA_937944035.1 uncultured Neomegalonema sp.
AACTGTTTGCCAACTTACAACACGAGTCTTCCGGTCAAAGCCGGAATCTGTTTTTCAAATAGCGCTGACACTCAAATAACTGAAAATATTCGTTTTTTTATGCGGTTCTTGGTTGTGGGGAAAGCCTTTCGGCTTTCCCCGAAGTCGCGATCAGTTCGGCAGTGGCGGTGCGTCGCTGCGTACCGGAGCGGATGGGGCGGGAGCGCCGCCGCCGGTCAGATTGCCGATCAAACCCGTTACGCCTTGCAATGCGCCCACCGCAGGGGCAACCGAGCCTCCCAGTTCACCTATAGAACCGCCCAGATCGGCCGCAGGTGCTGCCGCTGCCCCGCCGCCTTCAATCCCGGCCGGTTCGGCATTCGGGTTAGGACCGCTTTGAAGGCCGATCGCCTGCTGATCGAGGCCCAGATCGGTTGAGATGATGCCGGAGCGTGCGCCGTATGGTGTCGGCGAATCCGATTGGGTCAACGCGGCTTCACAATTTGGTGCGCATTGGAATGTTTGCACGATGCCGGCATTGTTCAGCGTCACACGCTTTGTGCGCGGCTCGCGGACAAAGACTTCATAGGTGACGATCTCGTTACCTTTTTTGTCGAGCACGATGACGTTGGTCGAGCCGATAGTGCGGGCGGACACGAACAATGTGTCATTGCCGAGCACGGTGACATCGGCGATCAGCGGGTTGCCGACGAGGATGGTTCCCGCCGGGCGCTCAAGGCGGACGCGGCGCATGTGGTCGGAGAGAATTACCAGACAATGCTCGCCATCGAGAACGCCGCCGCAGGCCGAGCTTTGCTTGTATCCGAACGCATTATTGCCGCCGTAGCGCGCCGCATCGTAGTAGCCGTCTTTGACGGTTTCTGTGACGACCGGGGCGGGGGTGGCGTATGAATACGTCTCCATCACCGGAGGGGCCGCAGCGGTGAAGGTTGTCACCGACGTGCTTTGCTGCGCCTGTGGCGTTGCGTATGAATTGTCAGAACCCGCAAATGCGGAAGTGTGAGCGCTGGCAACCAATGTGGTCGCGAGCAGGGCCGTGCGCAGAGTCCGGTGCATTATTTCCGCCTTGTCCTACTGTTCAAGTGAACGATCTAAGGGCCACAATGGACTATTAAATTTGACATGCGGTTAAGCGGGGCTTGTTCATTAAAACTATACGTAAAATGAACATGCTCCCCCGAAATGAAACTTTATCAACGGGTTGGTCCAGCCGATGTCACGATACGCCGCTTTGATTTCTATTGTCTTGCCCTTGGCGCTGATGGCGTGCGGGTCGGGTAGCCGCGTGGCCCCGCCGCCTTCCGCTTTGCCACCCTCTGCTATGCCGCCTTCCGCTATACCGGATACCCACAGCCGTCTGCCGGATATTACAGTTGTTCCGGCCCGGCCGGGGATCGATCAGGCGGTTCGCAATGCGCCGCAGAGTGTGGCGAACTGTCAGGCGGTGAATGATCCGGCATTCCGGCAGCCGATCCCGGCGGTGAATATCGATTCGCGTCTGTTGGACCGTGCTGTGCTGAACTACACGAATATCGCACGGTGTCAGCAGGGGCTGCGCCCGTTGCAGGATGACGGCGCGTTGACCCGCACGGCCCAAGGGCACAGCCGCGATATGGTGGCGCGGCGGTTCTTCAGCCACACCTCTCCCGTCCCGCAAAAGCGCAAGATGGTCGATAGACTGAAGCTGGAAAATGTGCGGTTTCAGACGGCGGCGGAGAATATCGCCACGGCGAAGCGCCTTGAGATGGATGCGGGTGTTCCGCTTTACCCGTTGGGGGGACAGCGCTGCCGCTTCAGCCTCAGCCCTGAGGGCAGGCCGCTGCGGTTCCACACCTATGATTCGCTGGCGCGGGAATTGGTGCGGCGGTGGATGGACTCGCCGGGGCATCGGCAGAATATCCTCAACCCCAAATACAGCCGCCACGGCGCGGCGGGCGCGATTGATCCGAACGAGCGCTTATGTGAGGGCGTGATCGCAACGCAGTTGTTCGCGGGGTGATTCAGTATTTTGTCATACTCGCGAACGCGGGTATCTTTTTGTGTTTTATTTCAGGCATCTGAGCGTGGTTTTTGGAGGTCCCCGCGTTCGCGGTGGATGACATTTAAGGAGGAGGGTGAAGTCGCTCACCCCACCGCCTGCAAATACTTCTCCGACCGCATTTCCGTAAGCCGCGAGGCTGTGCGCTCGAACTCGAAGGAGCCGTCGCCCGCGATGTAGAGGGCGTCCGGTTCGGCGGCTGCGAGGAGGACGAGGCGGGTTTTGGCCTCGTACAGCGCGTCGATCAGGGTGACGAAGCGCTTGGCCTGATCGCGCTTTTCCCGCGACATGATGGGGACATTCTCCAAAAAAACCGTCTTGTAGGACTGCGCCAACAGCAGGTAATCGGCGGACCCCAGCGGCTTTGCGCACAGGTCAAAGAAGGTGGCGCGGACCTCCGTCTTAGTGGCCAGCGGCAGCTCGACAAACCGCCCCTGCACGTTGAGCATGGCGGGGAAGGGGACATTGTCGCCGCAGAAACTGCGCCACAGATCATCAAAAGCGGCGCGGGTCGTATCCTCCACGGGGGCGAAATAGACGCCGCCGCGCTCTGCCTCCTGCTTGCGGTAATCGGGGGGGCCGCTGACGTGGAGGATGTCGAGACGGGCCTCCAGCTTCTCGATGAACGGCACGAACAGGTGGCGGTTCAGGCCGTTTTTGTAGAGGTCTTTGGGGTGGCGGTTCGACGTGGCGACGATCACGACATTTGCGGCGAACATCACCTCGAACAGCCGCCCCAAAATCATCGCATCGGCAATATCGGTGACTTGCACCTCGTCAAAGCACAGCAGCCGCGCTTCTGCGGCAAGCTCCTCTCCGACCACGCTGAGCGGGTCTTCCGTGCCTTTTGTGCGCTGGATGCGCAGGCGGCGATGTACGTCTTGCATAAAGTCGTGAAAATGGATGCGGCGTTTGGGTTCTATCGGGGCGTCCTTGTAGAACATGTCCATCATCATCGACTTGCCGATGCCGACGCCGCCGTAGAGGTAGAGACCGTTGAGCGTTGGTTCCGGCGCGGCTTTGCGGCCGAACCCGAACAAGCCGCGTGATTTTTGTTCGGCCGGTCTGACCTCGCCCAGCCGCCCCCACAGCATCTGCAATTTTTCCAGCGCCATGTTCTGACCCGGATCAGAAATGATCGAGCCATCTTTGACCAAAGCGCGGTATCGGTGCAGTGGGCCGCTCATTCTCACTTCCGGGGCTGTTTCGAGGCAGGGGCAGGGGTAGCGGATATTCGCGGGTTCGGAAATCTATTTTCTCTCGGACGGGCCGTGGGATATGAATTGCGGGGCTTTGTCGGAGGAAAGCGGATGCCAGAGAAAATTATCGTCATCGGTGCGGGAATTGTCGGTGCGTCGATTGCGTATCAGCTGACGCTGGGCGGGGCCGATGTCACTGTGTTGGACATGGCCGCGCCCGCAAGCGGGACGACGGGGAACACGTTTGCCTGGGTGAACGCCAACTCTGCCGCGACCGCCGATTATTTCGCGCTGCGTCATGCGGCGGTGGCCGAGTTTCGGGATGTTGTCGGCGCTTTGGGCGTGGCGGATGCGGCGCGCTGGGGCGGGTCGCTGACATGGCATCGTGATCCTGATGCGCTGACCGCTGAACAGGCGCATCTGAGCGGGCTGGGCTATGCGGCACAATTCGTCGATGCGGCGCAGTTCACCGCGCTGGAACCCGCTTTCGCCGATCCGCCGGAGCGCGCGATCCATACCCGCGAGGAGGGGGCCGCCGATGCGGTGGCGGTGGCGCGGGCGCTGATTGCGGCGGCGACGGCGCGGGGGGCGACATTGGTAAGCGGCTGCGCTGTGACAGGGTTTGTGCGAACGGGCGAACGGGTTGTCGGGGTGGAGACGACGCTGGGCGGGATGCGCGGCGATTGGGTGGTTTGCGCTGCCGGGCCGCAGGCGGAGGCGTTGCTCATGGGGGCGGATGTGCGCTTGCCGATGGCGAATAAGGCGGGGATTATAATCCAAACCGCACCCGTTGCGCCCGTGCTGAACCATGTGATCTGGTCGCCGGATATTCATATCCATCAGCGCAAGGACGGGCGGTTGATTCTGGGGGAGATTTACAGCGACGGCTTGCCCGACCCCGCCGATATGACCGC
>CALDZQ010000310.1 GCA_937944035.1 uncultured Neomegalonema sp.
CGCGCCCGTTCCGTACAATGTCGGTATCAGGGATGCCCCGTTCAAGGCAAACCCCGCGCGTTCGAGTTTTCACTGGCAAGGCCATTGATTTGATGCTCAGGTCACGGGCGTATTTCGCACCCGCCCCGCACCGCGCCGCATCGGAGATTTGGAAAATGACAGTTCACGAACGCATCCGCCCCTTCAACACCAAAGAAACCTACCCGGAGCAAAGCCTCGATAATGACCTTGCCCAAGGCGTCAAAGCGCGCGGGACGATGGTGTTTTTGCGTGGCCAAGTCTCGCAAGACCTGGACAATCGCGAAAGCCTGCATGTCGGCGATGCGGGCAAGCAGACTGAAAAGACCATGCGGAATATCAAGATGCTGCTCGAAGAAGCCGGGTCTGAGATGTCGCATATCTGCCGGATTGTCGTTTATTTGACAGACATCCGCCATCGCGAGGCCGTCTATCAGGAGATGGGCAAGTGGATGAAAGGGGTTCATCCTTGCTCAACGGGCCTCGTCGTTCCCGCATTGGCGCGGCCTGAATGGGTGGTGGAAATTGAAGTCACCGCCGTCATCCCTGACGAGGAGTGAGTGATGGAAATTAAAGAACCGGCAACGTCCGCTTTGCTGAGCCGTCTTAGCGAAAGTGCCGCGCGCCCGTTGGAACAAGCGCGCAGCTTGCCCGCCGCGCTTTATCGCAGTGAGGATGTGCAGGCACTGGAACGGACGCAGATATTCCGGCGCGCATGGGTCTGTGCCGGATTGGCCGCTGAAATCCCGAACCACGGGGATTACCTCACCTTCACAATCGCGGACGAGCCGGTCTTTTGTACCCGCAGCAAGGATGGCGGGATCAAAACATTCGCCAATGTCTGCCGCCACCGGATGATGCGGCTGGTCGAGGGCAGTGGCAGCGCCCGCCGGATCGTCTGCCCCTATCACGCCTGGACCTACTCGCTCGACGGCAAGCTGGTCGGCGCGGGCCATATGGAAAAATCCTGCGGGTTCAAAAAGTCCGACCACCGTCTGCCCGAAATCCGCACCGAGATTTGGAACGGGTGGATCTACCTCACCCTTGATGACAAAGCCGCCTCTGTTGCCGAATTGCTGGCCCCGCTGCATGAGCTTGTGGGCCGCTACGAGATGGAGAACTACATTCCCGTTGTCCGGCAGGAGCATGTCTGGGAGACGGACTGGAAACTGTTGACCGAAAATTTCATGGAGAGCTACCACCTGCCCGTCGCCCATAAAGCGACCGTCGGGCAGTGGCTGCCGGTCGAGACGAGCCGGTTCCCGCCGGAAACTTATGATGGCTTCACCTATCAGACCTTCATCAAAACCGGGAATGCGGTCTATGGCCTGGCCCATGAAAACAACACGCGTCTGACGGATGAATGGCGCTACACCTCCGTGATGCCGACCGTTTTTCCGGCGCATATGTACGTGCTGGCCCCCGATCATCTGTGGTACCTGACGTTGCGCCCGAAAGGGATGGGCAAAGTCAGTGTCCGCTTTGGCGCGGCCATCGCACCCGAAGTCGATGCCGCGCTTGATGACCGGGACGCGTGGGTAGCCGATCTTGTGAGTTTCTTTGACCACGTCAACGACGAGGACCGCTTTGTCGTTGAGGGGATATATGCGGGCGCGCAATCAGGCTTTGCCGCGCCGGGGCCGTTAAGCTGGCTGGAGCGTGAACTGCATGATTTTCAGCGCTATCTCGCGCGGCAACTGAGTGATCCTATCGGAGAGACGACATGACATTTTCCATCGCGGGCCGTTGTGCGCGCACGGGCATGGTCGGTGTCGCCATCACCACGTCCTCAATCTCTGTCGGCTCGCGCTGTCCCCATGTGCGCGCGGGCGTGGGGGCGGTGGCGACTCAGAACATCACCGATCCGCATCTCGCGACGCTTGTGCTGGACGCGATGGAGGGCGGTGCGGATGCGGCCACGGCGATTGCCACCGTGGTCAGGGACCGCCCGCATATCGACTATCGTCAACTCACGGCGGTGGATACGCGGGCGAATACGGCTCATTTCACCGGGGCGCATATCCTCGGCACGAATGCGGTTCGCGAAGAGGCGGGATGCGTGGCGGCCGGGAATTTGCTGTCCGGCACGGGGGTTGTGACAGGCATCACCGGCGGTTTCATGGCCAATCCGGACGCGCATCTCGCCGAAAGGCTGCTGCAAGCGATTGAGGGCGGGCTGGCCGCCGGAGGGGAGGAAGGTGATGTCCACTCGGCCGCGTTATTGGTCGCCGACGCGATGCCGTTCCCGCTGGTCGATCTGCGTGTGGATTGGGACGATGACGACCCTATCGCCAAACTGCGCGGTCTGTGGCGCGCTTACGAGCCGCAGATGCAAGATTACCTCAACCGCGCCATCAACCCCGCCGCCGCCCCCAGCTACGGCGTTGCGGGCGATCCCTGAGCGGCGGGCGAGCGGAGATTACTCCGCGTATTTGTCATTGGCGCGCCGCCATTGGTAGGCGCGGCCGTCCGGGTAGATTGCCATCATCAGATCAGCACCGTCGCCCTCGTCTTCACCAGCCATAATCGCCGTTGCGTTGCCGTTGCTGATGTCGGCGAGGATCGCCTCCTCATCGAAGCAGGTGATCCAATCGGGCGTGGTCAGGGGCCGCGCGTCGGGGGCAGGCTCGCCTGCCGCAATCGCGGCACGGGGGTCGGACAGCGTGAAACATCCGCGCAGTTTCAGCGGTGTGCGCGCACCATCAACGCCGTCATAGCCGCTGATTTCAAAGGTTTTTCCACCGATTTCAACTTCGGTGAGACCGGTCACGGGTTCGTAGTAATTGCGTTGCTGCGCGTACCACATGCCGATCCCGAAGATCAGACCGATACCGACGATGCCGCCTGCGATGAACGTGCCGTTTTTGGGCATCGTGTGGTCCTTTCGACTATGAATCAGGGCTTTGAGATAGGCGGGCTTGCAGATCGTGCAAGACATAAAGGCGAATGGCGCTGGAAAGATTGGCCCCGTCGGCGCTTTCCTCCAGCCGGAGGGCGTCGATTTCTTCGGCCAAAGCGTTGAGGGACACACCACGCCGCTCTGCAATCTGTTGGAAAGCCTGCCAGAAATCAGGCTCCAACGAGACGCTGGTGCGATGGCCCGCGAGGGTGAGCGAGTGTTTGCGGGTTTCCATCAATCTAATGGATTGATCCCACTTGAACGACAGGGAGATTAAGGCCGACTTTGCGGGCTTTTTCCATCAACGGACTGTCCGCGTTCAGCAACGCAACCTCGACCGGGCGCTGCCCGTCAAATGCGCCCATCGCCGTGTCGGCGAGCGCTTGAGCCACGGAATCGGCTTCGGCCATACCCGCTTCGGAAACCGCCACGCCCAAGACAACGCGGCGCTTTGCCTCGTCTTGTCCCGCGTCAATACCAAGGCTGAAGAACACCGCCTCGTTTACTTCACGACGCAGGCCAGCGATGCGGGCGGCGATGCGGGCGACGATTTCCGGGGAGAGATCGGGGGGCGGCGTCACGTCCAGCACAGCGCCCGCCGGCACTTCTTCGCTTTCGCCTTCGGTCACGGCACGCTCGTGCAGCCACCCCACGGCCTCGGACGGAATGACGACCGATGAGGGCGCAACGCCGATGTTGAGAGCGACCTGCTGTTCACCATCAAACATCGCGAACAGTTGCTTGCCCGTCAGGCCGACGTAATCGACAGGCTCGTTCGCCCATTGGGCCAGACGATCCTCGGTATCGAAAATCAGCAATGTGGCGTTGCCTTCGACTTCGTAGAACACGGGCGAGATAGTGCTGGCTTCGGCATCGCTTTCGTTGCCCTCATCGTCAAACGCACCGTCAATCGGCATAAACACGACCGCCGCGAACAACGCGTCGTAGAATCCGGCGGTCTCCTCGGGGTCGTTGCGCGCCCGCTCGAACGCCAGATCAAGCGGCGTCTCTATCGCAGGATGCTGGATCTCCTGACCTTCGTCTTCGTTACTCATTGCAAACACAGTCCTGAATACTGATGCGGGGTTTTGTGAACCAATCGCGCGTCAGACCTTGCTTTGTCAAAGGAATTGCGCGCGAGGCACAGATCAACCTTGCTTGAATGAGGCTCTTCACAAAGCCCGCAACTTTCGCCAAGGTTTCGGAATGAAAATTATCCGCCGCTTCGCCGCCAAGATTGTGGGTCAGGCAATCCGCCTTTTCGCGAGTTTTATCACGGCCCTGAGGGCGGATTGGCAAGGGATTGAACCTGTGCCGCGCCAGCGGGTGTATTTCGCCAACCACACCAGCAATGGCGATATGCCGATGATCTGGTCGGTTCTGCCCCCTGCCCTGCGGCGCACGGTGCGTCCGGTTGCGGCGGCGGATTACTGGCTGAAAAACCCGATCCGCGCGTTTGTGGGGCCGGAGGTCTTCAACTGTGTGCTGGTAGACCGCCGCCCCGAAGTGAAAGACAAGCCGATGGACAAGATCATCGCCGCGCTGGATGAGGGGTCTTCGCTGATTATCTTTCCCGAAGGCAACCGCAATATGACGGACGAGCCTTTGCTGCCGTTCAAGGCGGGCCTCTATAACATGGGCCTCGCGCGGCCCGATGTGGATTTGGTCCCGACCTGGATCGCCAACCTCAACCATATCATGCCCAAAGGCGAGGTCATCCCCCTGCCCCTGATCTGCACCGTCACCTTCGGTGCGCCGATCCATGTTGAGGAGGGGGAAAGCAAAGACGCTTTCCTGAGCCGTGCCGCCGATGCGCTGTCATCGCTGCGCCCTCAAGAGCGGGAGGCAAACTGATGGACAACACAACATCCGACATCCTGATGCTGTCCATCGGCGGCATGGGCATCTTGCTTGCGCTGACGCTGCTGGGCGAATTTTTGCAGATGCGGCGCGGTCCGGCAGACCCCAGCCCTGTGCTGGAAACCTATATGACCCGCGTCAAAAGCTGGTGGGGGATGACGATCCTGATCGCGCTCGCTCTGCTGTCGGGCAGGTTGGGGGTGGTGATCTTGTTCCTGTTCGCCAGCTTTGCCGCGCTGCGCGAGTTTTTGACGCTGACCGCCAAAGCGCGGGCGGATCATTATTCGCTGGCGCTGGCGTTCTTTGCGGTACTGCCGCTGCAATACTTCTTTATCTGGTGCGGGTGGGATGGCCTCTACACGGTTTTTATTCCGGTCTATGCCTTCTTACTGCTGCCGATTGTCTCGGCCCTGCGCGGGAACGCGAACCGCTATCTGATCCGCGTGGCGGAAACGCAATGGGGTCTGATGATTACCGTGTTTTGCATCAGCCATGTGCCGGCGCTGCTGAATATCGAAATTGCCGGATACGATGATCGCGCGGTGCTGTTGATCGCGTTTCTGGTGATCGTTGTGCAACTGGGCGATTTGCTGGAGTATTTTTTCGGCCGCCGGATCGGCAAAACGCAGATCGCACCGGGCCTGTCACCGAAAACATGGGAGGGGATGGCCTGCGGCGTGGTTTGCGCGATGGGCATCGGCGGCTTGTTGGCGTGGATCACACCGTTCGGCCTGGTCGGCGCGATGGCAATGGCGGCAGTCGCATCGGTTGTGGGAATGCTCGGCACACTTGTTTTTGCGGCAATCAAACGGGATCGGGGTGTGAAGGATTGGTCGCATCTGATTCCGGGGCAAGGCGGGTTTGTCGATCAACTTGACAGCGTGTTTTTTGCCGCGCCGATCTTCTATCACCTGACGCGGTTCTTTTGGCGCGTTTAGGGCATCGACTTTTGTGGACTATGGCGCCGAAATGTAGGTTAACTGGCGTTAACTTATGTTCAATTTGATCGGGGCAACGAATGGCCGAAGACCGTTTGCGCGAGGCTGCGCTGAAATTTCACGAAGAGCCGATACCGGGTAAGCTGTCCGTCACGCCGACTAAGCCATTGAATACACAGCGTGATCTTGCTCTCGCCTACAGCCCCGGCGTGGCGGAAGCCTGTATCGAAATCGCCAAAGACCCCGCCAACGCCGCCCGATACACGGGACGCGCGAATATGGTAGCCGTTATTACAAATGGTACGGCTGTGTTGGGCCTAGGCAATATCGGCGCGCTGGCAGCCAAGCCTGTGATGGAGGGAAAAGCTGTTCTTTTCAAGAAGTTCGCGGGCATTGATGCGTTCGATATTGAAGTGAACGAAACCGACCCGCAGAAGCTGGCCGATGTCGTCAAAGCGCTGGAGCCGACATTCGGGGCGATAAACCTTGAGGATATTAAAGCACCGGATTGCTTTCACGTCGAAAGTGAATGCCGTAAGCATATGAATATCCCTGTCTTTCACGATGACCAACACGGGACAGCAATCGTCGTGGCAGCGGCGGTTCTGAACGCGATGCACCTGACGGCGCGCAAATTTGAGGACGTGAAACTGGTATCGACAGGCGGCGGCGCGGCCGGGATCGCCTGCCTTAACTTGTTGTTATCGCTCGGCTTAAAGCGTGAGAACGTCTGGCTGCTCGACATCGACGGGCTGGTCTATGAAGGCCGCGCCGCCGACCCGCAAAAAGCGGCTTTCGCCCAGGATAGCGCACATCGTGTCTTGGGTGATGTCATTGATAATGCTGATATTTTTCTCGGCCTATCCGGCCCCGGCGTGCTGATGCCGGAGCATGTGGCGAAGATGGCGGAAAAGCCGATCATCATGGCCCTCGCCAACCCCAATCCGGAGATTGATCCGGCGGATGCGCGGCGGGTGCGTCCTGATGCGATTATCGCAACAGGCCGATCCGATTATCCCAATCAAGTCAATAACGTATTGTGCTTTCCTTTCATCTTCCGGGGCGCGCTGGATGTGGGTGCGACGACGATTAACGAGGAAATGAAGATGGCCGCCGCCCACGCGATAGCCGGGTTGGCGCGCAAGGTTTCAGCGGCGGAGGTGGCGCGGACCTATCGGGACGAACGGCTGGTTTTCGGGCCGGATTACCTGATCCCGAAGCCCTTTGATCCCCGCTTGCTGGTGCATGTGGCCTCGGCAGTGGCGCGGGCAGCGATGGATACAGGGATTGCGGCGCGGCCTATTGAGGATTTTGATGCTTACGAGGCGCGGCTGAGCCGGTTTGTCTATCGCTCAGGATTGCTAATGAAGCCTTTGTTTGAGCAGACAAAAATCAATCAACGCCGGATCGTTTATGCCGAAGGGGAAGACGAGCGGACATTGCGCGCGGTGCGGACTATTCTGGACGAGGGATACGCGGTCCCTATCCTGATCGGACGGCCTTCGGTGATCGAAATGCGGTGCGAGCGGGCGGGGATCAACCTGAGTCCGGGCGTAGATTTCGAGGTGGTGAACCCGGAGGACGACGCGCGTTACGGCGAGTATTGGCGCACTTATCTCAGCCTTAACAACAGGCGCGGGTGCAGTATTGACGCGGCGCGCGCGATTATGCGCACCAACAGCACCGCGATTGCCGCCGTCATGGTGCATCGCGGCGAAGCCGATGCGATGATCTGCGGACTGGCGGGGGACCACCACTGGCATTTGCGCTATATTGACAACGTGTTAGGCGGAGATCGCCAAGGCGCGTGTTATGCTGCGCTGGGGGTTGTGATCTTGAAGACCGGTGCAGTGTTTATGGCCGATCCTTACGTGAATTATGATCCCACAGCGGAGCAACTGGCAGATATTACCGAAATGGCCGCTGAAGAGGTCAGGCACTTCAATATCACGCCGCGCGTGGGGCTTGTCAGCCATTCAAACTTTGGAAATTCAGACACGCCAAGCGCCCTGAAAATGCGCGAGGTTCTCAGCATTTTACAGGCGCGGGGCGTGGACTTTGAGGTCGAGGGCGAGATGCGGGCCTCCACCGCGCTCGACGGGGATTTGCGGAAGAAGTTTTTGCCGGATTCCAATCTCACTGAACCAGCTAACCTTTTGATTTTCCCGTCTATTGATGCGGCGAACGCGTCGATGAACATCTTAAAAACGCTGGGCGACGGGCAAACGGTTGGCCCGCTGTTGCTGGGCGCACTTGGCCGTGCGGAGATCGTTACGCCATCGGCGACCGCGCGCGGGTTGCTTAACGTGACGGCCGTGGCAGGGGCTTGGGAGCGGCGGGCAAGATCCTGACATAAAAAAGCGCGCCGGAACAACGGCGCGCTTTAAATTACGGATGCGTGATCCGCTTACATTTTGCACTGCTCGGCATAGCTGTCGGCGTAATCGTCAAAGATCTTCTCCACAATTTCCGTCTGATACTTGCCGTCGTCACGCTTGGCGACTTTCAGCAGGTAGAAATCCTGGATCGGGTAGTGGTTGTTATTGAACGAGAAATCGCCGCGCAGGGAGGTGAAATCCGCCGCCTTCAGCGCTTCGCGCACGGCGTCCTTATCATCAACACCACCCGCTTTTTCGACCGCAGAGTTTATCAGCATCGCGGTGTCAAATCCCTGCATCGCGTAACCGCCGGGGACGTATCCGTATTTCTCTTCAAATGCCGCGACGAATGCCTTGTTCTGCGCATTGTCCAGATCCGGCGCCCATGTCGTTGCGCCGTTAAAGCCGACCGCGTCGTCTTTTTGCGCGGGCAAGGTCGTCTCATCGACGGTAAAGGAGGACAGGAACGCCATCTTGTCCGACAGGCCCGCCGCCGCGAATTGCTTCACGAAACGCACCCCCATACCGCCGGGCATAAAGATAAACAGCGCGTCCGGCTTGGCATCAGCAATCCGCGCGATTTCGGCCGAAAAATCCTTGTGACCGAGCGGTGTGAACACCTCGCCGACAATCTCGCCGCCGTAATAGGATTTAAAGCCCGCCATCGCATCTTTACCGGCCTGATAGTTCGGGGCCAGCATAAAGACTTTGCCGATGTCTTTTGAGTCCGCGTATTTGCCCAGCGCCTCGAAATTCTGGTTGTTCTGGTAGCTGGTCACGAAGAAATTCTTGTGACAGTTTTTGCCCGCAAACGTGGACGGCCCCGCGTTCGGGCTGATGAGGAATGTGTCAGATTTGATAACCGGCTTAAAGATCGCCGCCAGCATGTTTGAGAAGATCGTGCCGACCACAAAATCCACGTCATCGCGCTCGGTCAGGCTTTTCGCCTTCGAGATCGCGACATCGGGTTTCAGTTCGTCATCCTCGACGATCAATTCGGCCTCGTGACCGCCCAATGTGCCGCCGAGTTGGTCCATCGCCAGCGAAAAGCCGTCTTTCGCCTGCTTGCCCAGCGCACCGGGAGGGCCGGATAGTGTGACGATCATGCCGACTTTGATGCTTTCCGCAGCCGCTTGTCCCGCGACCAATGCCAATGCGGCGGCTGTGCCGATCAGAAATTTCTTCATGTGTTTCATCCCCAGAGTTTTGTTTTTATGTCCGTAACCGTCTTACGCGGAGTTTTATGGAGTTTCCAGACCCCTGTTCTCACGCTGAATAAGCACCCGCAATCGCCCGCTCTACGGCCAGCGCCATGCCCAGCAGGCGTGTGTCATCATCCGCGATTGATGAGAGCAGTACACTGGTCGGCATCCCGTTCGCATCGCGCCCGTTGGGCAGGGCAACGCCGGGGGTGTTCAGGAAATTGCCGAGCAGCGTGTTGCGCAACCCGCGCAGGTTCATTGTGTGGAACACCGCGTCATCAGCCTCCAGCGGGGCAATCTCCGGCGCGGTGTTGGGCGTGGTCGGCATCAGCAGCATCCGCCCGCGCAGAAATGTCGCGAGTTCGGCTTGCAAACGCGCCCTGCCCTGCTGAACCGCCAGCACATCCTTGGCGAGCATGGTTTTGCCCGGCATCATCCGTGCGACCACACGGCGGTCCATGCGCTCAATTTCCGGCCCCTCAAGATAAGGCGCGTATTCGAGATAGGCTTCCGGCGAGGTCAGAATGCCATGCGCCGCCGTTATCGCGCCGATTTCAGCGAATATCGGCATCGGCCCGCGCTCGATATGCGCTCCCGCTGCGGTCAGCGTTTCTACCGTCGCCTCGAAATTGGCGGCGACCGCCGGATCGAGATCTTCCATCGCCACGGTTTCGGGGATGTAAGCGCGCAGATCTGACATAGGGGCCACGCGCACATCCGAAGTGCCGGCCCCGCGCATCGCCATGTCGAGCAGGATGCAATCCTCGACCGAGCGCGCAATCGGGCC
>CALDZQ010000311.1 GCA_937944035.1 uncultured Neomegalonema sp.
ACGCTGAAATCCTTGCCCGGTCCGGCCCAGCGCGCGGAGAATATCCCCGGTGCGCCGTGCAGCGCGTCCACCGCGATGCCTGAATCATCTGCCAGTGCGGGCTTGCCGGAGGCGGTGGCGGCGGCGATGGCCTTGATGCGGGCGTTCTCGATAAAGGTCGTGCCGTCCTCGACAGGCTCAGCCAGACCCAGTGACCCTGCGGACTCCACCGCAAACCCGAACGGCGCAACCAACACCTCAATCTCCCGCACCTTCCCCGCGTTATGGGTGGCAAGAACGAGCGTGGGCGCGGTTGCGGGGTCGAGTTGGCGGCGGGTCATTGTGTCGTTCTTTCAATTGCCCTGATACGGTTTATGGCTTTGACACGGGCGTTATTAAGATTTTTGAGTCTGCCTGTGACCAACAAAAGAGGTTCCTTCTCCGGCTCGTCTAAATACTGCCAGATGTCGTGTCGGTAATCGTTTGGCTTTTCTACTGCTTGGCCGTTTGGTGAGAAACTATACTTGAACCAGGCATGATAACGAAGATGCGCTGCCAATGGCCCGTTTTTATCAGTCAATGCGGCAAGCGGTTCTGCAATCATCACAAGATTTGCAAGATGCGTATATGTATCGGGGTTTTGTGAGTCCGCCCAAACATGAGCAAAAAGCCAACCTTTCGGACGTACCGATTTAGTCCACCCGTGCGACCAAAGGAGCGCCCAGCGTGGCGTCGTGTTGTCGTCTAGAACAACTTCCTGATTAAGTTCACCTTTAGGAAAAGTAATTGTCTGTCCTCGAAAATTTCCCGAGACTTTGTGTTTTTGTAATAACTCTCTATTGCCCCTGATTGCAGGGAACAAAGCTCCGTCGAATGCTTCGACCACATGCTTGTTAGGCAAGTAGAGATGTTGAGCAGCGATCTCTATCAGATCTTTGGAATCTTTTTCAAGATTCGCTGCCCCGACCTCCAGCCCGTTTGATTTCATGTCCCCGTCCCGATCGCCTCTTTTTGCTTGAGGATCAGCTCGTTGATGCCCTTTTCGGCGAGGCGCATCAGTTCGTCGAACTGGTCGCGTTGGAAAACCTCGCCCTCGGCGCTGGCTTGCACTTCGACGAGGCCGCCGCTTTCCGTCATCACAAAGTTGCCATCCGCGCCCGCGACCGAGTCTTCAGGGTAGTCCAGATCAAGCACGGGACGGCCCGCATAGACACCGCAGGAGATTGCGGCGACGTGTTCTTTGATCGGCCATTGCGGGATGTCGCCGGTGCGCTTGAGCGCGGCGCAGGCGCGCCACAGGGCAACGAAACCGCCCGTGATCGCCGCTGTGCGGGTTCCGCCGTCGGCTTGGATCACGTCGCAGTCGATGGTGATTTGCCGCTCGCCCAGCGCGTGCAGGTCGATGCAGGCGCGCAAGGATCGCCCGATCAGGCGCTGAATTTCCTGCGTGCGCCCGCTTTGGCCGTTCTTGGCCTCGCGGCGCATTCTTGTGTTGGTCGCACGGGGCAGCATCCCGTATTCGGCTGTGACCCAGCCCTTGCCCGTGCCGCGCAGCCACGGTGGCGGGCGGTCTTCGATGCTGGCGGTGCAGAGCACATGCGTGTCGCCGAACTTCGCAAAGCACGAGCCTTCCGCGTGTTTGGTGCAGTCGGCTTGCAGGGAAACGGTGCGCAATTCGTCTAGCGCGCGGCCTGATGGGCGCATGTGGCAGCTCCTGTAACAGTGTACGGTTGCAGGTTACGTAGCCCGTCGCCGCGCGGTCGTCCAGAGGCGGCGATTGTGACGTGTGACTTGCCTCTTGGCGTCGGGAGGCTTACCTCCGACCTATGTCATCAACCGCAGCAACCATTGCCAGCCTCGACAGCCGCAGCCGTGAGATATTCCGGCGGCTGGTCGAGACGTTCCTGGAGCAGGGCGATCCCGTCGGCTCGCGGACGCTGTCAAAGCAGATGGATGATCCGTTATCCCCCGCCTCGATCCGCAATGTGATGCAGGATTTGGAGTCGATGGGGCTGATTTCGGCACCCCATACCAGCGCGGGGCGCATCCCGACGCAGCACGGGTTGCGGCTGTTCCTCGACGGGTTTTTGCAGATCGGCGACATCGCCGCGCAGGAGCGTCAGGCGATTGAGGCGGCGCTGCGGGACGAGGATCGCAGCATCGAGCATCTGCTGGACGAGGCCAGCACGGCGCTGTCCGGTCTTTCCCAATGCGCCAGCCTTGTTATTGCGCCCACGCAGGACGCGCCGATTGACCATATCGAAGTGGCGCCGCTCAATGACGGGCGGGCGATGGCGATTATCGTGACCGCCGATGGCAATGTCGAGAACCGCCTGTTCCAACTGCCCCCCGGCATGACGCCCTCGGCGATGACCACGGCGACCAATTTTCTGAACGCGCATCTGCGGGGCAAGACGCTCAGCGAATCGAAAAATGCGATTGCGCGGACGATTGAGCAAAGCCGTGCCGAACTGGATACCGCCGCGCAAGCGCTGGTCGAGAGCGGTGTGGCCGAATGGGGCGGGGGTGACAGGAGCGGCACGGGGAACCTGATCGTGCGCGGCCTGTCGAATCTGCTGAGCGATTCCGGTACGCTGAACGAAATTGAAAGTGTACGGATGCTATTCGACGATCTGGAGCGTAAGCGTGATCTTGCGCAGTTGCTGGAACTGGCGGAAGACGGTGAAGGGGTGCGGGTGTTTATCGGTGCGGAAAGCAAATTATTCTCGCATTCGGGTTCCGCCCTTGTCATATCGCCTTATATGGATGAAAGCCGTCGGATCGTGGGAGCTTTGGGTGTGATCGGACCGACGCGGCTAAACTACGCGCGGATCATGCCGATGGTCGATTTTACGGCGAAGATGGTGGGCAAGCTGGTAAGTGGTAGCCCCGCCAAGCGAAACATTAAAGGATAGGTGCGGCTTATGTCAGGCACGGCTCAAAACCCGGATCAGGAAAATAGTCCCGAAGAGGCGCAGCTTGAAGATGCTGCGCAGGAAAGTGGCGTTGCCGCCGATGGCGTGCCGCCTGTTGTTGATGCCTATGAAGTGATGCAGATTCGTCTTGCGGACCTTGAAGCCGAGTTGGAACAGGCGAAAGACCGTCAGCTGCGGGCATTGGCGGAGGCCGAGAATACGCGGCGGCGGGGTCAGAAAGACCGTGATGACGCGCAGCGTTACGGCGGTGTGAAGCTGGCGCGCGATATTCTGCCCGTGCTCGACAATCTGCAACGGGCCATCCGCTCTGTCTCCAGCGAGCAGCGGGAGTTGGCTGCCGACGTGATGGCGGGTGTCGAGCTGACCGAGCGCGAGTTGATCGGGGCGCTTGAGAAGAACAATATCATGCGCATCAATCCTGAGATCGGCGATAAATTCGATGCCAACCAGCATCAGGCGATGTTTGAAGCCCCCGTGCCCGGTGCGGAAAAAGGGACGATCATCGAGGTTATTCAAGAGGGTTTTGTCTGCCATGACCGCCTGATCCGCGCGGCGACTGTGGGTGTTGCGCGGGCGGTGGTCGCTGCCCCCGCCGGTGACGCATCCGAGCCGGAAGCTGAAAGCTGAGCGCCACTGACCATCGCCGCAGCCGTTTGCGGCGTGTGGAGATCGGGGGGTATCGCTCGATCTGTTCCCTGACCCTTGAACTCGGTGATCTCACCGTGGTTACGGGCGGGAATGGTGCGGGAAAAACCAATCTTTACCGCTCGCTGGCGCTGGTTCATGCCGCCGCGACCGGGACGCTGGCTCAAGCGATTGCCGAAGAGGGGGGGATGCGGTCGGTTTTATGGGCCGGGTCCGACCGTGTCGAGGCATCGCGTGAGATCACGCTGACCGCCGATCTGGACGAATTACGCTACGCGCTGCGCCTTGGTGTTCCGGGGCCGAAAGATCCCGCGCTGGCGCTGGACCCGATGGTGCGCGAGGAGTCGGTGGCGGCACGGTTGGGCGATCGCGCCCCGCTGATGATGCATCGCAAAGGCCCGAATATCACCGCGCGCGGGCCGGACGGGAAGTGGCAGCCGTATCCGAATATCCTGCTGATGGCCGAAACCGCGTTGTCGCGGCTGCGCGATCCCAGACAATTCCCGGAACTGGACGCTCTGCAACAGCGGTTCGCGGCGTGGCGGTTCCATCACAGCTTTCGCACCGACGAGGATTCGCCCCTGCGCTGGCCACAGGTTGCCGTCTGCTCGCCGATGCTGGAGTCGGACGGGCGCAATCTGGCGGCAACGCTGGCCACGGCCCTTCATCTGGGTGATACGGCCACAGCGACACGCCCGGATATTGCGCGGGCGATTGATTCCGCCTTCCCCGGTGCGCGGCTCGATTTTGTTGAAGCTGCCGGACGCTACGCGGTTGCGCTGCATATGCCGGGGTTCAAGCGGGCGTTTTCGGCACATGAGATGTCAGACGGCACGTTGCGTTATCTGTGTCTGACGGCCGCGCTGTGCTCGTATCGCCCGCCGCCTTTCATCGCACTGAACGAGCCGGAGGCAAGCCTGCATTCGGATCTGATCGAGCCGTTGGCTGATATGATCCTGCGGGCGACGCGTTTCACGCAGATTGTTGTTGTGACACATTCGATGCGGTTGGCGGATTTGCTCGAAAGCCGTGGCCGCGCCAAGCGCATCGCTCTGGAGAAGTCAGGCGGCGCAACTGCGTCATCTGTGTACGGAAGTAATAACGCCGCAGAAATGAGTGGATAATTACAAAGTCCGCTACTTTTTTCTGACCGGGAAGTCCCCGATCAACCCAACCCCGTCATAAGCCAAATGTTGCTGCCCGTCAGTGTCGGTAACTTAATGCTTTGATAGGGGGTATTGGTTTGCAAGTATCATAAAATTACAATCGGGATCATGAATCTGTCGTTACGTTAACGATTTTAATTTGTTTTTTTTAAATCGATATGAACTTATAAGTTAACGTTTTTGAAATCCCTGAGTCCGGCTCGGTTTGTGCAGGCAGGCTCAGTGAAGAATAAATTTGACGGGGCGATATGATGGACGGTGGAGTGTTAACTTATGAGGAGCTGACCGGTGGTCAGGGGCGACGCGTTGTCTATCGTTCGACCCGATATGATCCCGAATCGGTTTTTGGCGTAAATATTCCGCGTGTTACTTTCAACGGGTCGGCCGCCAGCCTGCAAGACCTGAGCGCCAGCGGGCTTGCACTGTTTTGGAACGCGGGATCGGCTGTTCCGTTGAGTGCGGGAGAGAAAACCAACGTCTCGCTCGACTACGACGGTGATGTCATCCTCGATATTCCTTGCGTGACGCGCCGGATTGATACGATTGATGCAGGGGTCGTCATCGGCTTGAGTGTTGATGGTGATCTGCTGGATATTGCGCGGGTCAGGGACCGCGCGCGGCACATGAATGTCGCGGCGCAAGCGCAGCGGGCGCTGTGCGCGGTGCAAGATGCGGTATCGTTGGAATATCGCGGCTTTTGCGCCGATGTGCTGATGTTTCTTCGCAAATACCGCACGCTTTCAACGGCTGATTTTGCTCCCGGATGCGCCGTAAAGGATCAGGATGCGGTGTTTGAGGTCTGTAGAGAGCCTTTCCTGCGTGAGTGGGGAAATCTGCGCGCGCGGGGCAACAAGCTGGTCCGCGCCGCCTCCGCCGATCAGCGACAGGCGACTGCGGAGCGCAATTACGGGTTTGAGCTGATGCGCCCGGAGTTTGAAATTGCCGGCGTGTGGAACGCGCTGGTGTCCGGCAGCGTCCATAACCTTACCGTCCACGATATTGCGTTGGGACGCGCCGCGC
>CALDZQ010000312.1 GCA_937944035.1 uncultured Neomegalonema sp.
CGCCCGCCGTTGGAGCAAGGAGCATCACTTCCGCATCGGCGCAGCTCTGCTTCGCGGGGTGGATACGCCGGAAGAGGCGGGGCGCGCGTACTCCAACCTCGCGGAAGCCTGCCTGCGGGCGATGACCCCCGTGGCCACGGCGGAACTTGCCCGCAGGCATGGCAATCCGCCCGGTGTCGGGGCGTGCGTGCTGGCGATGGGGCGGCTCGGATCGGGTGAGATGACATCGGGCAGCGACCTGGATTTGATCGTCATCTACGATGATGGCGATGAGGCATCGGACGGGAAATCGCCGCTCTCAGGCACGCAATATTACGCTCGCTGGACCCAGAGGTTGGTCAATGCGATGACCGTGCAAACTGCTGAAGGGGCCGTTTACGAGGTCGATATGCGCCTGCGCCCCTCCGGCAAATCGGGACCATTGGCAACGCGCTTGGCCTCGTTCGAGCGCTATCAATCCGAGCAGGCATGGACTTGGGAGCACATGGCCCTGACCCGCGCGCGCGTTATCAGCGGGCCGCAGGCTTTGCGCGCGCGAACGCAGGCGGTGATTGACGCCGTCCTGAGCAAGCCCCGTGATCGTGCCACCACGTTGAATGAAGCGCTCGATATGCGCACCCGTCTCGCCGACGCGAATGCTGAAGCGAGCGCCGACCCGTGGAATATGAAGCTTGCGCGGGGCGGATTGGCCGACATCGATTTCATCGTTCAGGCGCTGCTGTTGGCCGAAGGCTGTGCCGATCAAACAACAATTCAAAGCCTTCCCGCACTGCACAAACTATGCGAGATCAAGGCGTTACCCGCCGATACCTGCGCGCGGCTTGGTGAAGCGCGACAGTTGCAAGCGACGCTCCTGCATTTCATCCGGCTCAGCTATGACGGCCGCTTTATCCCCGACGAAGCGCCCCCCGCATTGAAAGCTGTGATCGCACGGGCGCTGGGTGCGGCGGATTTTGAAGCGGTAAGCGAACGGCTCACCGCCTCCCAGCGGGACGTGCGCGATGCTTTCACAGATGTTTTCGGCGGTCTGACCACCTGATGCGCCTGCCGATTATCCATCATCCCGACTATCAAGCCCCGCTGCGTGATAACCACAGCTTTCCGATGTCGAAATACGGCTATCTGCGCGAGGCATTGAAAGCGCGCGGCCTGTTGAGCGACACGGATCGCCTCAGTCCCGCCCCCGCCAGCGAGGCGATGATGGGCCGCGCCCACGCACCGGATTACGTCAGCCGCGCCTTTGCCGAAGCGCTGTCTGTGGAGGAAGTCAAACGCATCGGCCTGCCGCAAACCCCGCGTGTGCTGCGCCGTTCCCGGCTTTCCTGTGCGGGAACCCTACTGGCCGCTCGGTTTGCGTTGGAGACAGGCATCGCCTGCAATTCCGCCGGGGGCAGCCATCATGCGCGGCACGAGCACGGCGCAGGGTTCTGCCTGTTCAACGATGTCGCCGTAGCCATCAGGGCGCTTCAGCGAGAGGGCGGGTTGGGGCCGTTTCTCATCATCGATTGCGACGTGCATCAGGGCGACGGAACCGCCCGAATTTTCCGCCATGATCCGGGCGTTTTCACCCTCTCGATCCATGCGGCGTCGAACTACCCGTTTGAAAAAACCCGCAGCGATCTCGACATCGCCTTGCCAGACCGCACAGGCGACGCGGCTTATCTCAACGCCTTGCGCGAAACATTGGATCGTGTGGCTGCGGAGGGGCCGTTCGCAATGGTCTTTTATAATGCCGGGGTTGATGTCCACGGCGATGACAGGCTGGGTCGTCTTTCCCTGACCGACGAGGGCATCCGCGCCCGCGAGCGTACCGTCATCAGCTGGGCGAGGGCGCAAAACCTGCCGCTGGTGGGTGTGCTGGGTGGAGGATATGATGCGGATCGCGAGCGCCTTGCACGCCGCCACGCGATCCTGTTTGAAGAGGCGCAAAAGGCGCTATCCGTTTGAGAAAGTATTCACATGGCCAAAACCGACCTGCCCATCCTCGAACAACGCCGGATCGAGGCAAATATCATCAAGCCGATCTTCGAGGAAATGACCGCGCGCCTTGGCGAAGAGGCTGCGAGCGACATTCTCCGCGCCGCCATCACCCGCGACTCGGTGGCCCAGGGGGCGGCCTATGCGGCGGGCGAGGCGGGCGAAAATGACCTGCACGGCTTCCATGCCCTTCTGCCGCAATGGAAGGCCAACGGCGCGCTCGAAGTCGAGATGCTGGAGGAAACAGGCAACGCGGTTCACTACAACGTCACCCGCTGTAAATACGCGGAAATGTACAAGGAAATGGGCCTCGCCGGGATCGGCCACATCCTGTCCTGCGGGCGCGATGGCACGTTTTGCACGGGCTATAACCCGAATATCAAGCTCGACCGCACACAAACCATCATGCAGGGCGCTTCCCATTGCGACTTCCGTTACCGCTGGGAGGAGACCTGAAAGCGGCGTTTGTCCGGAAAGCGAATAAGAAGGGAGACAGCGGCGGTGGAAAACAATACTCTGAACTGAGTTGGACCGATAACCCGGATTGACCCGTGCTGCGCAAATTCATTTTCATCGTCCTTTTTGCTGTCACCTCGCTGGCGTGGGGGCCGGGTTTTGCCAAGGATACGCAGTTCCAGGTCGCTCAGGCTGTGGACATCGGGGCATACGGTAAAATCAACACCCCCGCCGCCTCCGCCCCGGCCGCCGGTGAGCCGACCTTGGAAGATTACGCCCGCGTTGCCGAAGAACTCAGTATGCTGTCCGGTACGCAGCTTAACCTCAGCCGCTTGCGGGACCGCCTCATCAAGTTGATCGAGCAGGCGCCCAAATTCCCCGGCGACATTATGCGGCTGCTGAACGAGAAAAGCCCGACCGGAGAGGCGGTTTATCTGGCGGGTGCTGTTTTCTGGACCCTGATTTTTCTCTTCATCGGTTTTCTGATCGATAAGCATATCTACGGCACGCGCATGGTCGGCCCGTGGTTTGTCGCCCTGCAAAAGCCTGAGCCGGACGGGATTGTTGAAAAGCTTCCGATCCTTGCGATCCGCGCGTTTCTGGGCATCGGCGGGATTGTGATTGCGACCTCAATCGCGGCGCTGCTGGTATTCGCCTTTCTCGATCCTGCGGATGGGGTGACTCAGAAAACCGTTCTTCTGACACTGGCCACCGTGGTGGCGAGTCGGGTGTCGATCATCTTTTGGCGGATGATTGTGTCCCCGTATCTCCCCAACTACCGCATTCCCTGTATGCCGGACGCGGACGCTAAAAAGCTGTTCCGCTGGCTGTGGATAACGGTCGCCTTCTCCTTCGCGCTGTTGGCGGTTTGCTATTGGTTGGAGGACATCGGTGTTTCGCTGATTAATCATCACCTGATGCTGATTGTTGCATCTTTTCTGACACTTGTCGCCGGTGTGATGATGGTGATTGCCAACCGCAAGGCGATCAACGATTCCCTGCTGGGGGCATGTGATTTCGAGGAAGTTACCCTCGTTCAGCGCGTTTCTGCGGCGCTTTGGGCGCCTTTCGCGATCTTCTATTTCATCAGCGCATGGCTGGTGCTGACCTATCGTATCCTGACCGGACAGCCGGCGGGCGCGCCGCTTATTGTCAGTGCGCTCATAATCGTGTTAGCTGTCATCGTGGCCTATGGCGCGGTCGCTTATGCGATTGCCCGCCTGTTTCAGCGTGGCCGCGCCATCGCGAAAAGCCGCGCGATTGCCCGTGAAAACGATCTGATTGAGGACGAGCAACAGCGCATTGTCTCCGCCCGCAGCATCGAGGGTGATCCTTTTGGTGACGACGGTGACGAGGAAAGCGGCCCTTCCGCCATCGCCGCCGAGGCCCGCGCGCGCATCGATGGCGCGCCTGAAATGCGCAGTATGCGCGACTTTGAAGACCTTGCCAAACGCACGGCCAGCATCGTGGCGCTGGGGGCGGGCCTTTACGCCCTGATCCGCGTTTGGGATTACGAATTCCTGCTTGAAGACGGGCGGTTCCTGGATCGCGTTGAAGGTATCATCGACATTTGCCTTGTCGGCTACGTGATTTACCATGCCATCCGCATCTGGATCGACACCAAAATCGAGGAGGAGGGCGGCTTCGAGTTGAAACTTGAGCCGGGCGACGAGGGTGGCGGCGCATCCTCCGCTTCGCGCCTTGCCACCTTGCTGCCGCTGTTCCGCAACTTTATGCTGTTTACCATCTTTATCACCTTGATTTTGATGGTTTTATTAGAGGTAGGTATCAACGTCGCGCCGCTCTTTGCCGGTGCTGGTGTGGTCGGTATCGCCATCGGTTTCGGCGCGCAAACCCTGATCCGCGACATCCTTTCAGGCGCGTTTTACCTGTTCGATGACGCCTTCCGCAAAGGCGAGTATATCGACATCGGCAGCGTCAAAGGCACGGTCGAGAAGATCTCCGTCCGCTCGTTCCAACTCCGCCACCATCTCGGCGCGCTGCATACCGTGCCTTTCGGAGAGATCACGCACCTCACCAACTACTCCCGCGACTGGGTGATGATGAAACTGCCGCTGCGCGTGACCTATGACACCGATGTTGAAGTGGTCCGTAAACTGGTGAAAAAACTGGGGCAGGAGCTGCTTGAACACCCGCTCGAAGGCCCGAAATTCCTGCAACCTCTCAAATCGCAGGGGGTCTATAAGATGGAAGACTCCGCGATGATTATCCGGGTCAAATTCATGACCCGCCCCGGCGATCAATGGACCACGCGAAAGCTGGTTTATTCGCGTCTGCGCGAGTTGTTCGAGGCCAACGGCGTCAAATTCGCCCACCGTGAAGTCACCGTGCGCATTCCCCCGCGAGAGCAGGGAATGCTGACCGATGACGAGCGGGAAGCCGTCTCCGCCGCCGCCCATCAGGCCACCGTCGCCGCTGACGAGGTGATGGGACCGCGCCGGATTGTTACGGGCGATGACCGCTGACTGAAAAGAGAGATATGATATTATGAGCCGCCTCGACAGCGCGATCCGTCGCCTCTGCGCCCAGCGCGATTGCCTCAACGCCGCCGTGGCCGACGCGCCGGAAGGGGCTTTTCTGGAGGTCGGCCTTGGAAATGGCCGCACTTACAATCACTTGCGGGAGATTGCGCCGGATCGTGACATATGGGTTATCGACCGTCAAATGAACGCGCACCCCGCTTCCGCCCCGCCTGACGCCCTGTTTTTGTGCGGCGAGGCTGATGATATGCTGGCGGCGCTTCACGGTCGGATCGGGCGTAAAGTGGCGCTCGCCCATTACGATCTCGGTGTCGGGATCGAGGAGCAGGATACCCCGCTCCGCGCCCGTATGGCCCCGCTTTTGCGCGATTTGCTGGCCCCCGCAGCCCTCCTCGTCGCCAATGGCCGCTTCGATCTGTTCGATACGATCCCCGCGCCCGATACCGTGCCGAAGGACCGCTATTTCATGCACCGCGCCTGATACTCACGCCCCCGTCGGCGCGGCCAGCAGCCACAGCCCGAATGCGGTATATCCCACCATCAGCAGCGCCAGCGGCAACCCGCCAA
>CALDZQ010000313.1 GCA_937944035.1 uncultured Neomegalonema sp.
ACGCCCCAGCGTTGGGCTTTGGGTGCGACCAGCGCCCGTTTCGGCGCGCTCATCTCCCACAGGGCCATGATGCCGAAAACGCCGATAAAAACCGCCAACCGGATGATGCCTTCGTTTTCCATTTATAACATTCCACGCCAAACGGGTTCATGGATAATTCTGATTATCCCACCATTAGCGCGCATCATCGCTGCTTTTTCGATTTTGCGGCCATACGATGATTGTGCCCATGAATCGGTCGCATATTCACCGATCACCAGAAAATCTGTCTTCTTGGTCAGCGAGCCGGCTATGCCACCTCGTTCTGTCACAGCACTTTCGCAAACCGCACGCTTTCCAAACGCGAAAGTTCCCGTGAAACAAAATGCGCGTTCTTGGAAGTCAATTTCTGGAACGGGGGCGCAGAGCGGTAAGGTTGTCGCTTTTAATGCTTCGCCCACCTCGAAATCATCACCTGTGAGAGCCATGAGCGCTGCCATCAGATCAGCGCGCTCTTCCGCATCAACTAAACCGTCAGCCAAGATTTCCTCTACACGAACTAAAAGAGGCGCAAGAAGGGGGTGAGCCACTACACCTGCGCTTGCCGCAAGCCACTTGTGTAAATATTCGATTTCACCATCGCTAAGAACACCATCAGCAATCACACCGCGCGCAAGACCGATCAATTCCGATGTTTGGCGATCAGTTAATTCAGCGCCACGAAATTTCGTATATTTGTCCATAGTGAATCCTTCCAGTGTCCCCAGATCATGCGCTTTGAAAACCAATTCGCATGACTACTATAGATATACACAGCCTAAGGCTCCCACCTCAAAAAATTCCCGATAATCCGCAAGCCCACCGCTTGCGACTTCTCAGGGTGGAACTGCGTTCCGAAGATCGCCCCGCGCCCGACCGCCGCCGTGATTGGCCCGCCGTAATCCACATGCGCCAGCACATCGCCCGTGTTTTCGGGCATAAAGTGATAGCTGTGGACGAAATAAACATGGTCCCCCGCGCTCACGCCGTCAAATAACGAATGGTCACAGGTGATCTCAAGCGCGTTCCAGCCCATGTGGGGGATTTTCAGTGCAGGGTCGGCGGGCGTGATCTTCTCAATCGCCCCGGCAATCCAGCCCAGCCCTTGCGTATCGCCGAACTCGCGCCCGACGGTGGCGAGAAGCTGCATCCCGACGCAGATGCCGAAGAACGGCTTGCCCGCCGCGTGGTGGCCCTCCAGCACCTCGACCATGCCCTCGACCGCCAGCAAGCCCGCACGGCAATCGGCAAACGCGCCCACGCCGGGCAGGACCACGCGATCCGCCTTGCGCACGATCTCAGGATCAGCGGTCACGATGACATCTCCGCCGCCAACCTCGCGCGCCGCGCGCTGGAAGGATTTCTCCGCCGAGCGCAGATTGCCGGAGCCGTAGTCGATGATGGCTGTGGTCATGGTTTCGTCTCCAACGCCGCCTCAATGCTGGCCGCTTGCACCACGCCGACCCGTGTGAAGCCGGAGCGCAGCAGGTAGCGTGTACACAGCCAATGGGGCGCGAACCAGTAGAGCGAGGCGATGGCCAGTGCGATAATCCCGCACACCACCATCAGCCCTGCCCCGTTCGGCAGATAAAGCGACGCGATGATGAGGACGGGTCCGGCGACGAATATCCCGTCCAGAAACCGCTTCAACGGCCCCAGCGCGGGCTGGTCCATAAAGTCATCGGGGATCATCCGCCGCAGCTTGACCATCACCGGAGTCTTAGGGATCGCCACCACCTGCCCGCGATCACGAAACAGGGTCCATTCAAAATTCATGTGTATCGCTTTCTGAATTGCTCAACCGCTTCGATGATTTGTTCAAGGGGATATTAACTCCCCAAAACGCCCTTCGTGCTGGGCACGCTGTCGGCTTTGCGGGGGTCGATTTCGATGGCTTCGCGTAAGGCGCGGGCGACGGCTTTGAAGGCGCTTTCGGCGATGTGGTGGGCGTTGATGCCGTGCAGCTTGTCGATATGCAGCGTGATGCCGCCGTTCATGGCGAAGGCGGTGAAGAATTCGCGGAACAGCTCGGTATCGAACGTGCCGATCTTGTCCACGCTGAAAGGCAGATCCCAGACGAGGAAGGGGCGCTTTGACAGGTCGAGCGCGCAGCGGGTCAGCGCCTCGTCCATCGGCAGCAGGCACGATCCATAGCGCCGGATGCCCTTGTAGTCGCCCAACGCCTGCACCAGCGCCAGCCCCAGCGCGATTCCTGTATCCTCGACGGTGTGGTGGTCGTCGATATGCGTGTCGCCTTTGGCGCGGATGGTCATGTCGATCAGCGAATGGCGGGCGAGCTGCTCCAGCATGTGATCGAAGAAGGCGACGCCCGTTTTCACATCATACGCGCCCGTTCCGTCGAGATTGATCTCGACGCTTATTTGCGTTTCGGTCGTATTCCGCTCGATTTTCGCTGTGCGCATGGTGATGGCTCTCCGTTTAGGGGAGTATTAGCGCGGCGGGGGCGGGGTTGCCAGATGGAAGTGGTGCTTAGACCATCCTGCCGCGCACCCAACCCATCCAATCCGCCCCGCCCCATGTGACGGAAAGAACGCGGACGGTTCGGGTCTGCGCGTTGACTTCAAACGCGATGACGCCGTTTTTGGCGCTCGGCAAGGCGCGCAGGCCGGGGTGGATTTCGTCCCGCTTGGTCCCGCGAAACGGGTTTGCGGCCAGCGCGGATATATCCGCCTCCACGCTATCCAGCTTCGCCGCGACAGATTCAAGTGTGGTGTAATCCAGCAAAAACAACGCGATACGCTCTACGTCACGATCAACAAGCGGGTGTCGGATAACGCGGTAAAGGCTCATTCCGCGCCGGTGCGGCCCGCATCGACGCGCGCGAGAATGGCGGCGAAATCGCCCGACTTATGCTCAACGAATTCCGTGTCGGGGGTTTCAGCCCGCCGCCGGATTTCATCGGCCATCGCATTGAGCGCAATATCCCGCTCCTGCGCCTCGTCGCGCAGTTTTTGGATGCCCGCCGCGACCACGGCACTGACCGAGGCAAACGCGCCTTGCTCGACCAACTCTTTGGCGAATTGGTGATGGTCATCGATGAAGGAAACGGCTGTTTTTACGCTCATACATGCAACAGTAACACTCAGTCGTACCGATAGCAAGATTGTTCAAACCGAGTTTATAATCGCCCTTGACAAATGTTCTTATTTAATTCTATTTAGTGCTGATACGTAAACGTAACGTCACTGAAACAGGATTGAACTGACACTTTGGACTGGACGCTCGCCATCGACCGACACAGTGATGCGTTGCTGCGGATGCTCGCGCTGCTGTTGGCGGTGACGGGGAGCGCAGTGATGCCGAGGCATCGGCGGACGGCGGCGTGGCGGGTTTTGCGCCCGGCCGAGGCGGCTGTGCGGCGGTTGGTTGTTGTTGTGAAACAGGTTTTCGGGATTGAGGCGCGGATGGCTGCGCCGCGCGCCGCGCCTGTGATCGCGGGGGATGTGCCGCGCGGGGCGGGGACTGGGATTCCGGCATTTGCGCTGTTCGATGCGCGCAAATCGTTCAAGCCGCGACGGCCCGCACGGGGCCAGCCGCGTATCCGGTTTTTCGATGATGTCGAGATTTTCGAGCCTGTGGTGATCGCCACGCCTGACGATATGGTCAGCGCGGCCAGCCTGAACCGACGGCTGTTGGCGTTGCAGCGGGCGCTGGGTGATTTGCCGAAACAGGCGCGCAGGCTGGCGC
This sequence comes from uncultured Neomegalonema sp., assembly GCA_937944035.1. Taxonomy (GTDB): domain Bacteria; phylum Pseudomonadota; class Alphaproteobacteria; order Rhodobacterales; family Rhodobacteraceae; genus JAHDDY01. Next base: position 3,727 of record CALDZQ010000313.1, read on the forward strand.
GGTGGGAGGTGAAGCGGCAGGCGGCGCGCGCTGATACCGGCAAATATATCGCCCCGATCAGGCC
>CALDZQ010000314.1 GCA_937944035.1 uncultured Neomegalonema sp.
GGGCGAGTGGATCGAGTTGCAAAAGCAGGAATTCAAGCGGCTGGGCGTTGTTGGCGATTGGGATCACCACTACGAAACCATGAGCTTTCAGGCGGAAGCCGTTATTGCGGAAGAGTTTTTGAAGTTCGTCGAGAACGGCACACTCTATCGCGGATCGAAGCCGGTGATGTGGTCGCCGATCGAGAAGACGGCGCTGGCCGAGGCGGAGGTCGAGTACCACGACCACAAGAGCCATATGATCTGGGTGAAGTTTCCTGTTCAGAGTCCACAGTGGGCTGCACCATTTTCTGCGCCTGATGGTCCGGGAGTTGAGGTTCCTTCCTGGGTTTCTGAAGTTTCTGATTTGCACCGATGGAACGCAAAGGTCGTTATCTGGACGACCACCCCGTGGACGATTCCACAGAACAGAGCGATCTGTTATTCCGAATCCATCAGCTATGGGATTTATCGGATAACAGAAGCCCCCGAAGGTAATTGGACAGAGCAAGGCGAAATGCTCATAATGGCTGACGCACTTGCGGAATCTGTATTCCAAGCTGCGCGTGTTAAAGCGGAACGCTTCAGTTCAATTTCGCCAGAGACTTTGAGCAAAGTTCGTTGCGCTCATCCATTAGCGAAATCAGCATTAGTCAAAGCGGGACTGGAAGAGACTCTTGAATGGTCATACCCCGTCCCCCTCCTGCCCGGCGACCACGTCACCGATGAGGCCGGCACGGGCTTCGTCCACACCGCGCCTTCGCACGGGGCGGACGATTATATGATCGGGGTGCAGTACAAGCTGCCGATGACGCATAATGTCGGTCCGGCGGGGGAGTTTCGTGATGATCTGCCGTTCTTCGGCGGGCTGCATATCCTTGATCGCAAGGGCAAGGAAGGCAAAGCCAATGCCGCCGTTATCGATAAACTGGTCGAGGTTGGGGCGCTGGCGGCGCGGGGGCGGCTGACGCACAGCTATCCGCATTCATGGCGGTCAAAAGCGCCGCTGATCTTCCGCAATACGCCGCAATGGTTCGCCGCGCTCGACAAGCCGATGGAGAGCGAGAACGCCGCGACCAATGGCAAGACGATCCGCGAGATTGCGCTGAAGACCATCGATGACGACGTGCGCTGGTTCCCGCAAGCGGGCCGCAACCGCATCTATAATATGATCGAAAACCGCCCCGACTGGGTGCTGTCGCGCCAACGGGCGTGGGGCGTGCCGCTGTGCTGCTTTATGAGGGAGACGGGGCCGGGGCAGATCGAGATTTTGCGCGATCCCGCCATCAACGCCGCCATCGTCGCCGCTTTCCGCGAGGAGGGGGCCGATGCGTGGTTTGAGGATAATGCCGCCGAACGCTTCCTTGGTGATCGTGCGGGCGAGGGCTGGGAGAAGGTCACGGATATTCTCGACGTGTGGTTCGATTCCGGCTGCACCCATGCCTATGTGCTGCGCGACGGCGGCGGCAAATGGCCCGCGTCGGTCTATCTGGAGGGCACGGATCAGCATCGGGGATGGTTCCATTCTTCCTTGCTGGAAGCGAGTGCCACACGGGGCCGCGCGCCTTATGAGCGGGTCATCACGCACGGGTTCACGCTGGACGACAAGGGGCTGAAAATGTCCAAGTCGCTCGGCAACCAGACCGCGCCGCAAGACGTGGTCAAGCAATACGGGGCCGACATCCTGCGCCTGTGGGTGATGCAGGTCGATTATACCGAGGATCAGCGGATCGGGCCGGAAATCCTGAAATCCGTGGCAGACAGCTATCGCCGCCTGCGCAACACGTTCCGCTTTATGCTGGGCGCGCTGGACGGGTTTGACGGGAGCGAGCGGGTTGCCCCCGATGCGATGCCGGAGCTGGAGCGGCTGATGCTGCACCGCTTGGCCGAGTTGGACGCCGTGGTGCGCAAGGGCTATGCGGATTTCGAGTATCAGAAGACGTTCAAAACCGTGTTCGAGTTCGCGACTGTGGACCTGAGCGCGTTCTATTTCGACATCCGCAAAGACGCGCTTTACTGCGATGCGCCTGACAGCGCGCGGCGTCGGGCCTGCCGCACGGTGATGGATGCGGTGTTCGAGCGGCTGACGATCTGGCTCGCACCGATGCTGTGCTTCACGATGGAGGAGGTGTGGCTGACGCGGTTTGCGGTTGAGGGGGACTCGGTGCATCTGCACACGATCCCGGAGACGCCAGCGGCTTGGCAGGATGCGGCTTTGGCCGAAAAATGGGCGATGATCCGGCGGGTGCGCCGTGTCGTGACGGGCGCGCTGGAGCTGGAGCGGCGGGAGAAGACCATCGGTGCGTCGCTTGAGGCTGCGCCGACTGTCTATGTGGCCGACGAGGCGGCGCGGGCGGCGGTGGCATCGGTGGACTTTGCCGATATGTGCATCACCTCCGACCTGACGCTCAGCGCGGAGGCGGCCCCTGCGGACGCGTTCACGCTGGAGGATGTGCCCGGCGTCGCGGTCGGTTTCGCCAAGGCCGACGGTGCGAAGTGTGCCCGGTGCTGGAAGATTTTGCCCGATGTCGGCTCGCACGGTTCGGCAGAGACCTGCGCGCGGTGTGACGGGGTTGTGGGGTAGGGGACTTCTCACTTGCCGTGAAATTAAGTCACCCCGCGACTTGATCGCGGGGGCCACCGGTCAACGTGTGCTGAAAAATGGATACCGCGATCAAGTCGCGGTATGACAAAAGCGCTTCGGTTTCGGTCAGCGCGCGCGTCGAAATTCATTCTTTCTTGACAGGCGTTCCTCTTTGGTTCTATATGTGCCGAATTGGCATTTAGATGGGACGCGACTGACACTCAATGGACTGGACGCTGGCGATAGATCGGAACCGTGACGCGCTGTTGCGGATGCTGGCCGCGCTGCTTTTGATGGCGGGTGGCGGGGCCGTGATGCCCCGGCATCAGCGCGCGGAAGCGTGGCTGGTATTGCGGCCTGCCGAGTCCGCTTTGCGGCGTTTGATCGTTGTTGTAAAACATGTTTTGCAGATCGAGGCGCGGGTTGTGCCGCCGCGCCCCGCGCCGGTGATGGCGGGGCGGACCGGCCTTGGCACGGGGCAGCGCGCGCCGTCTTTCGCGCTGTTTGATCGCCGTAAACGCTTTGAGAAGCGGCGCGAAAAGCGGGGTGATCCGCGCATACGCTTCTTTGACGATGTGGAGATTTTTACCCCGAAAACCGTGATTTCGCCTGACGATATGGTCAGTGCGGAGCGTCTGAACCGTCGCCTGGAAGCCTTGCAAGGCGCGCTCGCCGACCTGCCTAAGGCGGCGCGGCGGATGGCCCGGTGGGAGGCAAAGCGCGCGTTGGTGCGGGCGCAAACCGGTAAATATATCAGGCCGATGCGACCGGGCGTGCCGCCCGGCCATAGAGCGCGGCGGGTGCGTCCGGTCGATTTCATCCTGAGCGATTGCCACGCGCTTGCGCTCTATGTCCTGCATCCGCCGGATACGTGAATGCCACGCCTGTAAGGTGTTTGTGCCTCTCCCGCGCATCGGGGGAGCCTAAAACCGTGTCCGGTCACAGCCGGAGAATCGGTCCGCCGGTGATTTCACCCTGAGGGAAACCGGACGCTGTGCCGCACACGGATCACGGCAGTAAACAATTTTGTGTACAGAGTATAATGTTGCATAAATCGCAATATCGATCTGTTTCGAGAATTATTCTATGTAATTTTCCAGTTTTTACTCCCAAAATGTATCAAAATGTGCCATCTAGCCATATGATTAACCTATGGTCGCATCCGTCAGGGTGCTTATGAGGTATGTAAATATGAAGCGTTCAACTTTTTTCTCGGCTCTGTCTCTCATTGCCGTTACCGGCCTCACAAGCAGTGCCGCCCTTGCCTGTTCGTCACCCGTCTATATGCCTTGCGGCGGCGGCAGCAGCGTGAACGTTGTATCGAGCGGCAGCTCCTATGGCTGCGGCAATCCTTGCGGTGGCGGTACGCGTCAGGTTGCGCGCACGGTTTATGAGCAGGTTCCCGTGACGACCACAAAACAGGTCGCGCGCACCGTAACCGAGCAGGTTCCTGTCACCAAAACCGAGCAGGTCGCCCGCACCGTCACAAAAGAAGTGCCTTACACCTACAGCGATCAGGTTGCCCGCACGGTCGAGCGCACGGTCGAGGAAACGGTCGTTGATACGGTTCAGGAAGAATATTACGAGACGGTTCCTGTCACGACCTATAAAAAAGTCCGCCGCACCCGCTCGAAGCAAGTGCCGCGCGTTGTGACTAAAGTTGTTCCGCAAACAGTCTACGAAACGGTCGAGCGCACAGGCTATAAGACGGTCGATCAGACGGTCTATGACACTGTAAACAAAACCGTTTACGAGACGCGCAACAAGACCGTGTACGAAAACGTGCCGACCACGACCTATAAGCAGGTCGCGAAAACGGTGTATGAAACGGTTGCGGCTCCCGCTCCGGCAGCGGCCCGTAACATTGTCATCAACGTTGTGACGCCTGCCCCTCAGGCAGCGCCCGCTCCTGTCGCACCGATCTATCAGGCGCCGATCTATCAGCCATACTTCGGCGGTGGTTTCTTCGGTGGCGGCGGCTTTGCCAGCAGCCGTTCGACAAGCAATGTTGTGATCGTGAACCAGAACCGGGGTATGCGTCGCGGTATGCGCGGAATGCGCCGCATGAACATGAACGGCGGCATGATGCGCGGTGGAAACCGTGGCAACATGATGGGCGGCGGCATGACCGGCGCTGACTAGAGCCTTATCAAGGGCAATGTGTTCATTGCCCTTGAAATTGCTTTAAAACAATGAGTTAAAGCGATTTCAAAGTTTTTACATGTATACGAGTGGTGTAGTCCCGGCTTGAAAGAGCCGGGATTTTTTTGAGCGGCTTCGGGAAAAGCTGATGCGCTTTACAACCCGAAAGCAGCTTTATCCGTACAGCCGCCCCGGCCCTTTGCCCCGCGTCGGCTCGCCCGCGAGGGTCAGCATGTGCCAGCCAAGCGCGGAATTGCTGGTGATAACCGGAACCCCGATCTCCGCTTCCGCCTGTTCAATGATGCCGAAACCGCGCACGCTGGTGCAGGAAACAAACACCGCATCAACC
>CALDZQ010000315.1 GCA_937944035.1 uncultured Neomegalonema sp.
CCACTTCTTCCAGGCTGTTGTAATGACACATGGAAACGCGGATACAGTTGGGCAGGCCCAGCGGGTTGAGAATATTGCCCGAATAATGATCGGCCTTGCGGATATGCACCCGAATCCCCCGCGCGCTCAGTGCCGCAATCACCTGCCCCGTCTCGCGTCCCTCGACGGTACAGGCGACCAGCCCCTCGCGGCGCGGATTATCAACCCCGCCGATGATCCGCACCTGCGGCATGTCGGCCAGCCCTTTGAGATTGCCCGTCCCGTGCAGCATCGCCCCGGTCAGCGCCTGCTCATGCGCATGGATCGCCGCTCCCGCCGCCTCCAACCGCGCCCGCGCGTCCCCGCTGTCGGTGAAATGCGCGCCCAGCCACTCGAAATACCCGACCACATCCGACAGCGTCGCATAGGCGCCCGTGTCGCGCGTGCCCAGCTCCCAGTTGCCCTCCGGCCCGTCGATCAGGCTGTCATGCGGCATCGCGCTCAGGCGGTCCGAAATCCACGCAATGCCATAGCCGTGCCGCGAAAACACTTTGTAGGGCGAAATCGCATAGCCATCGATGCCGTAACTCTCAATATCCAGCCGCCCGTGCGCCGCGTGCTGAATACCGTCCACAATGATGATGCAATCGGGCGAGACAGCGCGGATCGCCTGCGAGATCGCCGCCACATCAACCCCCATCCCCGTTACCGGAGACGTGTGCAAAATGGTGGCAACGCGCGTATCCGGCTGTACCAGTGCCGCATAATCCGCCGCCTCAACCGAACCTGTCTCGTCATTATGCGGCACGGAGATATAGGGTTTGCGCGCGATTTTCGCCCACCGCTGCGCCGCACTGCGCGATGCCGGATGCTCCAGCGTCGTCCCGATCACGCTGCCGCCTTCCTCGCTCTCGATAATCGCGTTCGAGATCATCCGGAACAGCAGTTCCGTGCCGCTCTCGCCGACAAAAACCTGCCCCTCCTTCGCATTGAGAAAGGTCATCATATCGGCTTTGGCTTTGGCGATCACACGGACCAGTTCATGCGACATCGGATTGTCGCGCCCCTGATTATCGGGGATGGCCGCATAATGGTTCGATGTCTCGACCACCGATTTCAGCGTCAGCGCCCCGCCCGCATTCTCAAAGAAAACCCGCTCCCCCTGCACAGGACAGGTCGCAACATGCGCAAAACGGTCGCGGATTTCACTCATCAGGCCGGGCTTTTGATCGAACATCGGTCGGGGCTTTCTCAAGGGTGTGTTGCCCGTTTCTGCCCCGCGCGCCCTATCGGAGCAAGCCCGATTTTACTCCCGGCCCGCCCCGCGCAGGCCCATCAGGCACAGCATCGCAAAGCCCAACGCAATCGGCACATTCCAATTCGCCATGCTCAGGCCGAGGAAATCCCACGGAATCTCGTCACAACGCGGTGCGGCCTTACCCGAATCTAGCCAGTTGCCCAGCTTGTCGGGATCAAACGTCCCCACATTCAGCGTCGTGCCGGAGCAAGTGCTCGGCCCCGCCCACCATTTCTGCTCGACACCGGTATGATAGAATGCCGCCGCCGCTTCACCGATAAACCCCAGCGCCCCGATACTCCCAAGCGCCAGCGCCGCCCGCGAGCGGATAAACAGCGCCGCCAGCAACGCCCCGCCAATACCAACCGCCAGCCCGTACCGCTGCCACATGCACAGCTTGCAGGGCGCGAGACCCTCAACATACTGAAAGTACAAGGCCGCCGCAAAAGTCGCCGCGCCCAGCAATGCCGCCGCCAGAAAGTACCTAGATTGCATATTTCAACACCACAAAACCGCCAATCAACAGCGCAAAAGCGAACGCTGTGACCAGTCCTAACCGCTTCTCGATGAAATTACGGATTGGTGTGCCGAATTTCCATAACAATGCCGCGATCAGGAAGAACCTGAACCCCCGACCCAGCAAGCTGACCCCCACAAACGTCGCGAAATCCATTTGCAGCAAGCCGCTGACGATGGTGGTCACTTTGAACGGAAACGGCGTGATCGCCCCGATGGCCACGACCCACTCGCCATATTTGTCACTTAATGCCTTGAACTCGTCGTAGCGGCCCGCCTTGCCGTAAAATTCCAGCAGTTGCAGCCCGACACTGTCATAGAAGAAATAACCGATGGCATAGCCCAGCACCGCCCCCGCTACCGAGGCCAGGGTCGTCACCCCGGCGATCAGCCACGCCCGGTGCGGGGCGGCAACGATCATCGGAATCATCATCGCTTCCTGCGGGATCGGAAAGAACGAGCTTTCCGCAAACGCAATCATCGCCAAAATCACCAAAGCGTAAGGCGATTCAGCTTTTTCGATGGTCCAGTCATACAGGCGTCTAAGCATGGGGACGGCTGGTAGCACCCTTGAAAATGCTTGTCACGCTGATTGCGCGGGGCAGGGTGATGCGCCCATAAAAAAGGCTCCGAACGCCTGCGCGCGGAGCCTTGCTGTCAAACCGGAAGCGGTGTTCAGCTTGTGGGTTTTTTCTTAGCGGTCTTCTTACCGGATGCTTTTTTCTTGGTCGTACTCTTTTTAGATGTGCTCTTTTTAGAGGAGGTCTTCTTTTTCGCATCAGAAGATTTTTTGTCTGCTGATTTTTTGCTTGTGGACTTTTTGCTGGCGGCTTTTTTATCGGTCGATTTTTTGTCAGCGGATTTGGATTTGGCGGCTGATTTCTTATCGGACGACTTGCTCTTGCTGGCCGACTTTTTGGTGCCGGATTTCTTTGAGTCAGACGTTTTTGCGGCTTTCGCGGAAGATTTCTTGCTGTCGGATTTCTTATCCGAAACCTTCTTCGCGCCGCCATTTGGCTTGGCCCGGCAGTGCGCGCTCACATCGCTGCCTTTTTTGGTTTTGTAGCCTTTGACCCAATAGCAAGCGGTTGCCGACTCGCATTTGTTATTGGACATTCCTTTGCAGACGGATGCGGCACTGGCGATACCGCCACTGAGCAAAAAGCCGATCGCGGCAAAAAACACTGCAAGTCGTTTCAACATCTTCTTCTCCATCACAGACCGCCACCCGTGGGGTTTGTGTCGCAAAGAGACAGAAAACGCAAGTTTTACAACAGGATTGAGCTGCTCGTTTTTACGATTCAGGCTGCGGACTTGTCCGAATAGCGTCTTGCCGTTCGAGAAGGCGTCCCCATTTCCGGTTAAAAGGATGGATCGCGGTGGTTGAGCCTTGCGCGGCGATGACATCTTTATATTCGTTGTGCCACTTGAAGATGCCGCCGGCCAAATTGTAGATGGCAGTCGTGTCAGGATTGCGGGACATCACACGTTCCGCGAGGCGGCTTGAGCGTTCACCGACCGAGCAATAAAAGATCACGCTCTTGCCCCGAATGGCCTCGGCGTGATCGTCGAGAAAGGCCGATGCACTCACAGATGGCGCAACACGGACCGCGCCGTCAATCCGGCTCACGTCATATTCGGACTGCTTTCTGACATCGAACAGAACCACCTCTTCCGGTGTCATTCCGGCCAGCTCATGCGTTGATATATGCACAACATCCGCATACCGTTCTGTTAATCCGGCATGAAAGCGATCAAGTTTTGAGTGCGCCGATTCACCCGCGACAGCTGCGCTCGCGCTCAAAACCATGCCGAGTATAGCCAAAGCGCGTGGCAGCGTGCGGTAATGCGGGAGAAAATTGAACATCGTAAGTGCTCCGTGGCCGATATACTTACCTACCCTTTTAGATAGGAACCGTCGGCGCAATATGCACACCAACTCACGTCACAATCGCATACATTGTCGTGAGCATGGATACACCCCGCCGCCACTTGCGTGACGACAGGGCGCGGATGTTACAGGTGCTTGAACATATGTTTGCGCGCCTCGTCATCCATTTCGGTTTTCCATGTGAATTTGTCTTTCAGCCCGACGGCAGCCTTGGCGGCGGGCCTGGCTTCGATTTCGTCCACGAGCCGCTTGAGGTCCGGCAGTTTTTCCCAAGCCTCCGCGCCCAGAACGAACGGCATCATCCGCGCCCATCCCCACACACTCATATCGGCAATCGTATAGGCGTCACCCACCATATACTGCCGGTCTGCGAGGTGGTCGTTCAGGATGCCATAGTGTCGTTCCGCCTCGAAGACATAGCGTTTGGTGGCATACGCGATCTTCTCAGGGGCCATATGCTGAAAGTGGACGGCCTGACCGGAGTAGGGGCCGACTCCTGTGCCGACAAACATCATCCATGACAACAAATCGCCACGGTTCTTCGCCGACGCGGGCGGCATGAACTTTCCGGTCGTCTCGCCCAGATGCAGCAAGATTGCGTTTGAATCGAATACGGTCACATCACCGTCGACAATCACCGGAACCTTTGCATTCGGGTTGATGGCTACAAATTCCGGCGCGTGCTGCGCTCCGGCACGGGTATCAACAGGGATAGGCTCATACGCGATCCCGGCCTCCTCAAGAAACAGGGCGACCTTCATCGGGTTGGGTGCGGCAGAGAAATAGAATTTCATCATGGTGGTGTCATCCCTTGGTGTGATCCGGATTAAGAATTTGTGCTGTGTGCTAGGCTCCGGTGCGGCGGGTTTCAAACGTTTGCGAACCGGTTCAGCAAATCGTGAAAACGCGATCTGTTTTGCTTCCCCGGCGCACAAACACACATTTCCCCGCTCCACACAACACCACCGCTTGTGCAATGCCCGCGTTTTCGCGTAGACCGACGTTAATGATGGCGCGGCGCGACTCTGCGCGCGCCGATGACGTTGTTCGCAAGGATCATTTATGACTGTTCAGGAACCCAACAGTTTTCGCGTCGGCCCCGATGAGGAAGGCCGCTTCGGCCAGTTCGGCGGGCGCTTTGTTGCCGAAACGCTGATGCCGCTGATCCTTGACCTCGAAAAAGCCTATGCGGAAGCGAAGGTTGATAAAAGTTTTCAGCGCGAAATGGAAAACCTGTGGCGCTACTATGTGGGCCGCCCGTCACCGCTTTACTTCGCTTCCCGCCTGACCGAAAAGCTCGGCGGCGCGAAGATTTATCTCAAGCGGGACGAGCTGAACCATACCGGCGCGCATAAAATCAACAACGTGCTCGGCCAGATCCTTCTTGCCCGCCGTATGGGCAAAACCCGTATCATCGCCGAGACGGGCGCGGGCCAGCATGGCGTGGCCACCGCGACAGTCTGCGCCAAGTTCGGCCTGAAATGCGTTGTCTTCATGGGCGAAACCGATGTCGAGCGCCAAAAGCCCAACGTCTTCCGCATGAAGCTGCTCGGCGCGGAGATCATCCCTGTGACTTCCGGTCGCGGTACGCTGAAAGATGCGATGAACGAGGCGCTGCGCGACTGGGTCACGAATGTCGAAGACACGTTCTATTGCATCGGCACAGTCGCCGGGCCGCACCCTTACCCCGCGATGGTCCGAGATTTCCAATCGATTATCGGCTGGGAAACCAAAAGCCAGATGAAACACGCCGAGGGCCGCTTGCCCGATACACTCTGCGCCTGCATCGGCGGCGGCTCCAATGCGATGGGCCTGTTCCACCCGTTCCTCGATGACGCCGAAGTCAAAATTATCGGCGTTGAAGCGGGCGGTAAAGGCGTCGATACCAACGAGCACGCCGCATCTCTCACAGGGGGCCGTCCCGGCGTTCTCCACGGCAACCGCACTTATCTGTTGCAAGATGATGACGGCCAAATTCTCGATGCGCATTCAATCTCTGCGGGTCTCGACTACCCCGGCATCGGTCCTGAGCATTCGTGGCTTAAGGAAGCCGGACGCGTCGAATACGCCTCCGTCACCGATACCGAGGCGTTAGAGGCGTTCCAGCTCTGCTGCGAGATGGAAGGTATTATCCCCGCCCTTGAACCCGCCCATGCCCTTGCACACGTGATGAAAATCGCACCCGATCTGCCGAACGATCACCTGCTGGTTCTCAACATGTGCGGACGTGGTGATAAGGACATCTTCACTGTTGCCGAAGCGCTCGGCACGAAAATCTGATACGCGCCGGAGGCCGGCGGGGGCTGGACCCCACAGTCTCAAGACGCTATTGCACGATCGACCGTATAAGACGGTTTGGAAGGATACTTGAATGTCGCGCATCCAACAGCGCTTTGAGAAACTGAAAGACGAAAACCGCGCGGCTTTCGTCAGCTTCGTAATGGGTGGTGATCCCAATCCCACGGCTTCGCTCAAGCTGCTGAAAAGCCTGCCTGCGGCGGGTGTGGATGTGATCGAGATCGGGATGCCTTTCACCGACCCTATGGCAGACGGTCCTGCGATCCAACTGGCCGGACAGCGCGCGTTGTCCTCAGGTCAAACGATGGCCAAGACGTTGAAACTGGTGACAGATTTCCGCAAAGACGACGCGGAAACCCCCATCGTGCTGATGGGTTATTACAATCCGATTTTCAGCTACGGCGTCGATGCCTTTCTCAAGGCGGCGAATGATGCGGGCGTTGACGGCCTGATCGTCGTTGACCTGCCCCCTGAGGAAGACGCGGAACTCTGCATCCCGGCGCGCGAGGCGGGTCTTGACTTCATTCGTCTGGCAACCCCGACCACCGATGACAAGCGGCTTGAGAAAGTTCTGACCAACACATCCGGTTTCGTCTACTACGTGTCAGTGAACGGCATTACGGGCGTTAAATCGGCTGAGGCTGATGAGATCGACAGCGCAGTTGCGCGGATCAAAGCGAAGACCGATCTTCCCGTGGTTGTTGGCTTTGGCGTTAAAACCCCTGAACAAGCCGCTGCGATTGCCATCAAAGCGGATGGTGTTGTTGTGGGGTCTGCAATCGTGGATATGATTGCGGGCAAGTTGGACAAAAAGGGCGGCGCAAAGGTCGGTTTGGTGAAATCCGTTTCGACCTTCGCAAAGTCCCTCGCCGACGCGGTTCATACCGCGCGAGGCGCATAGCGGGGTCGGTCGATGAACTGGATCACGAACTACGTCCGCCCCAAGATTAACACGCTCTGGCAAAAGCGGGAGACGCCTGAAAATCTGTGGGTGAAGTGCCCCGATTGCAGCCAGATGGTTTTCCATCGCGAGCTGACGGACGCGCGGCAGGTATGCCCGTATTGCGCCCACCATATGCAAATTTCTCCGGCGGAGCGGTTTCAGGGTCTTTTTGACAAGGGCGCATACAAGGTCATCGACGCGCCCGAAACCATCACCGACCCGCTCAGCTTCAAAGACGAGAAAAAATACGCGGATCGTCTGAAAGACGCCCGCAAAAAAACGGGCCGGATGGACGCTATCCTGATCGGCAAAGGTGAGATAACGGGCGTCAAAGCCGTCGCCGCCGCGTCGGATTTCTCCTTCATGGCCGGATCAATGGGTGTGGCAGTGGGCGATGCCATCCTGCGCGGTGCGCAAACCGCCATCGACGAAAACGCCCCCTTTATCATGTTTTCGGCGGCGGGCGGTGCGCGGATGCAGGAGGGGATTTTATCCCTGATGCAAATGCCCCGCACCACCATCGCCGTGCAAATGCTGCGCGAGGCGAAACTGCCCTATATCTCCGT
>CALDZQ010000316.1 GCA_937944035.1 uncultured Neomegalonema sp.
CTCGACGGATTGCTTCCGGATGGTGAAATCGTCCGCACCCGCATCGCCGCTCGCGGCTCTCCGGCGGCCAACCCCGCTTTCGACGTGACACCCGCGCGGCTGGTCACGGGGCTGATAACCGAGCGGGGCGTGATCGACGCGAATGCCGCATCGCTTGACCAGCTCAAAAACGCGATGGTGGGATAATACCAACGGCCTTACATACTGACCGTTACCATTTTCCCCTTTACCCGCATCGGAGTGCGGGGAAGGGTTTTTTTTAAGAGTCAGCACCAAGGGCCGTTAGTATAATCGCGCCTTCAAGAATTCTCTCAATCCCGTGATCCCGACATCCCGTATTTGCATTTTCGGGTCCGGTACGCGCATTATTTCATAACTGCTCGCCGGGTCAGATGGTCCGTGAGAACCGTTTGATGCCCTTTCTTTAAAGTCTTGAGGAAAAATAAAATGTTCAAAACTGCAACCCTCTCCCTCGCATTTCTCAGCGTCGCAGTTGCCGGTTTGCCCGCATTGGCGGACGGACATTCAGGCATGGTTACGCAAGCCGCAAAAGGGACCGTTGCACAAACCGAGGCCGCGTTTGTGGCGCTGGTCCAAAAAAAGGGCGCGACCGTTTTCGCGCAAGTCGATCACACGGCAGGGGCCGAAAAGGTGGGTCAGGCGCTCAAACCCTCGCGCGTTGTGATTTTCGGCAATCCCAAAATCGGCACGCCCCTCATGCAGGCCGCTCCCTCTGCGGGTCTCGAATTACCGCTGAAAGTTCTGTTCTTTGAAAATGGGGAGGGTGTGACAACCATCGCCTATCCCGATCTGGATGATATGGCCGCGCGCCACGGTATTCCCGCCGATCATCCCGCGCTGATGAAAGCCAAGGGCGCGCTTGCGAATCTGACGGCGGCCGTCGCGAAATAACTGCGCCGTTGCGGGTTTCTCGCGCGCGGCCTATATCCTCCTTATGAGTGATATTCAGCCGCCCCGCCTGCGCCATCCGGAGAAGGCGCACCGTCCCGACAACGCGTCGGCGAAGCGTCCCGATTGGATCAGGGTGCGCGCGCCGTCGTCTGACGGGTATTTCAAAACCCGCGAGATCATCCGCGAACACGGGCTGACCACGGTGTGTCAGGAGGCGGGCTGTCCGAACGCGGGCGAATGCTGGGCGCAGGGCCACGCGACTTTTATGGTTATGGGCGAAACATGTACCCGTGCGTGCAGTTTCTGCAATGTCGCGACGGGCAAGCCCGATGCGCTGGATGCGTTCGAGCCGGCGAAAGTTGCCGACGCGGTCCACAAACTGGGCCTTTCCCACGTCGTCGTCACCTCCGTTGACCGTGACGATCTCGATGATGGCGGGGCCGATCATATCGCCTGCACGATCCGCGCGATCCGTCACAAGATGCCCGCCACCACAATCGAAGTCCTGACGCCGGATTTCCTGCGCAAAGACGGCGCGTTGGAAGTCGTGGTCGAGGCGCGGCCCGATGTGTTCAACCACAATCTTGAAACCGTGCCGGGCCTCTATCAAGAGGTTCGCCCCGGCGCGCGCTACTTCCATTCCCTGCGCCTTTTGCAGCGCGTGAAGGAGCTGGACCCGACGATTTTCACCAAATCCGGTATCATGGTCGGCTTGGGCGAGACGCGGATTCAGGTGTTGCAGGTCATGGATGACATGCGCTCGGCGGATGTTGATTTTCTGACCATCGGACAATACTTGCAGCCGAGCAAAAAACACCACGCGGTCGAGCGCTACGCCACGCCGGACGAGTTCGCGGCATATGAAAAATCCGCCTATGCCAAGGGCTTCTCGATGGTCTCCGCCTCGCCCCTGACCCGCTCGTCCTACCATGCCGGTGATGATTTCAAGCAGCTGCGCGATGCCCGCGTTGCAAGGCTGGCCTGAAAATCACAGCCCGCTTCAGGACGCCTTGGACCGCGCCGATTTCAAATAAGCTGTGCCGATAATCAGCGCGGTCAGGACCGTCGCGGTCAGCGCCAGCGTGTTTTTTGTGCCGAGTTCAGCGGTCTGCGAACAAAAGACCGTCACCAGAAACGCGATCGTCAGCATCGTGGCGTATACATTGTCGTGTACGTCATTCTCGCCCAGCTTGAACTCTCTTGCACCGGCGGTCGCATTTTTGACCGCGATGCTGCGCGCTTCCATCGGACAGCACCGGAAAACGCCTTTTCCCCGGCATTTGCGAAAGCGGTTCATCGAGCGTTTGATCGTGTGCAACACAGTTTTCGCATCGCGGACTTTCAGGGACCATTCGACACTTTCGCCCGGTTCCAGAATTTCGCGTTCGATGCTTGCCGCTTGGACGCCGTTCGCACTGCGCGCAGTGAGGCGGATCAATCCCGGCTGATCGGTTTTTGATAAGCAAAAAATGTGATCTGACATACCGCCATCCTCGCTACAGCTTTGAGTATTGATCTCAAAAAGATAAAACATCGCGGTTATTTGTGATTTAATGACGCTGTCCAAGTTATTGGTAAGTTTTTTAAAATTTTCTATAAAGTATTCAATCCTCCGGCTTTGCGCGGCGGCGTTTTGATACATCAATTTGCGCTTGTCGGGGCGATGACAGCATTTTGAACGTGACAACACGATCCGATGGCTTAGGCATCTATCAGATATTATTTTTGACGGAGCCTTTCGATGAACGGTGCCACTTTGCTTGCCCAAACGCTGTCCCGCGCCGGGGTGAAGACGGTTTTTTCGCTGTCCGGCAATCAGATTATGCCCGTCTACGATGCGGCGATTGATGCCGATTTGCGGATTATCCACACGCGCCACGAGGGTGGGGCGGTCTACATGGCGGACGGATTCGCGCAGGTCACGGGCGGGCTTGGGGTCGCGCTGGTCACGGCTGCGCCCGGCTTTGCCAATGCGATTTCGGCGCTGTATTCCGCGCGGATGAATGAAAGTCCGGTCCTGTTTCTCAGCGGCGATTCTCCTGTTTCCGAGGACGGAAACGCTCCGTTTCAGGAGTTGGATCAATGCGCTATGACCCGTGAAGTCGTGAAATTCGCGGGCCGTCCTGATACGCCGGAGGCGCTTGGCCAGATGCTCAGACACGCCATCGGCGTGGCTCTGTCGGGTCGTCCGGGTCCGGTGCATATCGCGCTGCCGTTCGATGTGCTCAATGCCACGGTTTCGGCGGGTGCAGTGCCGGAAATCACACAAATCCCGCCCGCGCCTTTCACGCAAGCCGCTGAAATCGCTGACGCTTTGGCGCAGGCGCATCGTCCGGTCATCCTTGTCGGGCCGCACCTCAATGAGGGGCGTGGGCAGGGCAGGGCGGCGGCGTTGCGCGAAGCCTGCGCCGCGCCCGTTGTTTGTCTCGAAAGCCCCCGTGGCCTGCGTGATCCGGCTTTGGGTGCGTTTGCTGAAGTGCTGCGCGAGGCTGATCTTATCATGGGCATCGGTAAAGTACCTGATTTTACGATGGGATTTGCGCGCCCGCCCGCCGTATCCGCTGACGCAAAACTGATCTTCCTCGACCCCGAAGAACCCGCCATTGCCCGCGCCCGAAATCTCAGCGGCGACCGTGCGCTGCTGATCGCACAAGCTGACACGCAGGCCGCCGCAGATGCGATTATCACTGCCGCAAAGCCCGCGTCGCGGCCCGATTGGCTCGCTAAAACCGACGCTGCAACAGGCTACCGCACCGATCCGTCCACCGCGCCCGGTGTGCATCCCCGCGCCTTGTGTGCGGCGATTCAGCGGGTGCTCGACGCGGCAGAGGAGCCGATTCTCGTCTGCGACGGCGGCGAGTTCGGCCAGTGGTGTCAGGCGTTGCTTCACGCGCCGATGCGCCTGACAAACGGTCTTTCCGGCGCGATTGGCGGTTGTCTCGGCTACGCGATTGCCGCCAAAACCGCCCGTCCGAACGCCACGGTGATCGTGGTCATGGGGGATGGCACGGCGGGTTTCTACCTCGCCGAGTTTGAGACTGCCGCCCGTGAAGGTATTGAAATCACAGCCGTCATCGGCAACGACGATGTCTGGAATGCTGAGCATCAAATCCAAATCCGTGATTATGGTCCTGACCGCACGATGGGCTGCACCCTCAGCCCCGGTTTGCGCTATGACCGCACCGCTGAAACGCTGGGCTGCTTTGGCGCGCATATCGCTGATGAGGCCGATATTGAGCCTGCGTTGAAAGCCGCACTCGACAGCGGGAAACCGGCATGTCTAAACGTCGCGATTGCCAGCCTCGCCGCTCCTGTCTTCAAGGGCACGTGAGAGAAAATCAGTACGGCAGCCCGACGTAATTCTCGGCCAGCGCCGTCATTGCCGCGCGCGAGCTGACCAGATAATCCAACTCCGCCTGCCGCATCCGCGCGTCAAAGGGCGAGGTGTCGGGAAACTGGTGCAACAGCGAAGTCATCCACCACGAAAACCGCTCGCATTTCCAAACCCGTGCCAGCGCGCGGGCCTCGTATCCGTCGATCAAATCCGCGCGGCGGTCGCGATACCAGGCGATCAGCGCCTCAGACAGATAATGAATATCCGACGCCGCGAGGTTCAGCCCCTTGGCCCCCGTCGGCGGTACGATATGCGCCGCGTCTCCGGCCAGCAAAAGCCGCCCGTAGCGCATGGTTTCGCAGACATAACTGCGCAGCGGGGCAATGCTTTTTTTAACCGACGGCCCCGTCTCCATCGCTTCCGCCACTTCACGAGGCAGGCGCCGTTTCAGCGCGCTCCAGAACCGGTCATCACTCCACGCCGCCACATCCTCATCCGCCGCGCATTGGATATAATACCGGCTCAGCGCCGCATTGCGCATCGAGCACAGCGCGAACCCGTCCTCATGTACCGCATAGATCAGTTCCTCAGCGGCCGGTTTTGTCTCGGACAGTACCCCCAGCCATCCGAACGGATAGGCGCGCGAGAATTCACGGCGTTGCTCGGCGGGGATCGACTGCCGGCTCACCCCGTGAAACCCGTCGCACCCGATGATAAAATCGCAGTTCAGCCGATGCTCCGCGCCCGCAGAGCGATACGTCACGAACGGACTGCTCGTCGTCATCGCATAGGGCGTCACGTCCTCAACCGCGTGCAGGATCGTCCCGCCCATCCGGTCGCGCGCGTCGTACAGGTCTTTCGTCACCTCGGTCTGGCCGTAGACCATCACCGCCCGATCCGCCAACTCCGCCAGATCAATACGATGCAACGCGTCGCCGAAGCTGAGGTTAAACCCGTCATGCACCAGCCCCTCGCCATGCATCCGCGCGCCCACTTCCGCGCGGTCCAGCAGGTCTTGCGTCCCCCGCTCCAACACGCCCGCCCGGATGCGTGACAGCACGTAATCGCGCGTGCGCCGCTCCAGCACGACAGACTCGACCCCCGCCAGATGCAGCAGTTGGGACAGCAACAACCCCGAAGGACCGCCCCCGATAATCACAACGCTTGTTTTCATAGCCCCGTCTTCATCCGCTCATCACCCTTGGCAACCACAAGCACAATCCCGGCAGCGCGACGATCAGACCGATGCGCAGGATTTCAACGCTGAAGAAAGGCATTACCCCCTTAAAGGTTTCAGAAATCGGAACATCTTTAGCGAGTGCGCTGATGATAAACACGTTCAGCCCCACGGGCGGCGTGATAAGGCCCAGCTCCACCACCACCAGTGCGAGTATCCCGAACCACAGCTTCAGCTCCTCGTTCGACATGCCATAAGCGGCGGTTGCGGCGGTCACGTAATCCCCGCCGTTGATCTCGACCAGCGCGGGCCAGAAAAACGGCACGATCACGAGGATCATCGCCAGTGATTCCATAAAACAGCCCAGCACGATCAGGATCACCAACATCGCGATCAGCACAACCCAAGGATTATACCCGCTGCTCCCCGCCCAGTCGGCCAGTGCGGCGGGCAGGTTTGCGCGGGCGAAAAACCCCTTCAGCACCTCGGCTCCGAACAGGATAAATGCGATCATCCCCGCCGTTACCGCCGTTTCGCGCAGGGCTGTGCCGACGCGCGCACCCGTCACGCCGCGCCCCCCGTCACGCACCACCAACCCGTAGGCGAGGATGGCGAACACCCCGACCGCAGCGGCCGGCGTCGGCGTGAACAGGCCAATGCCCAGCCCGAAAATGATGCCGAGGAAAATCACCAAAATCGGGATCAACCGCCGGATTGCCGCCCGCCGCTCTCCCGGCTCCATCAGGTCCAGCCCCGGTGCGCTTTGCGGGCGTATCCGCACGGTCACGGCGATGGTCAGGATGAACGCCGCCACCGCGATCAGGCCCGGTATCATCGCCGCCTGAAACATCTCGATAATCGACGCCTCGACGATCAGCGCATAGATAATCAGCGCGACCGAGGGCGGGATCAAAATCCCCAGCGTCCCCCCAGCGGCCAGCGTCCCCGTGGCCAGACGCACCGAATAGTTCATCCGCCGCAACTCCGGCAGGGCCACGCGCCCCATCGTCGATGCGGTGGCCAGCGATGACCCGCATACCGCGCCGAATCCCGCGCAAGCCCCGATCGCGGCCATCGCCACGCCACCGCGCACCCGCCCGACCAGCGCCCGCATCCCGTGGAACAAATCCCGCGACATCCCCGTCTCGGATGCCAGATAGCCCATCAGAATGAACAGCGGCACTACCGACAGTTCGTAATTGGCGACCGAGTTGAAAAACAGCGTCTTGAATTGCTTGAGATACGGCTCAAACCGCAGAAAACTGACCGCCTCGGACAGTGCGTAATTACCACCGATCCCGGTCAGCACCATCGCCAGCCCGACCGGAATGCGCAGCATCAGCAGCACAAACAACACGCCGAGGCCGACGAGTCCGATAATCTCGCGCTCGCCCATTCTAACTCCCGGCCCCGGGCAGGCCGGATTGCGAGAGCGGCGGCTCCTCAAAAACCTGCATAAACGCCACCACCGCCCACAGGATCAGCGAGACGATCCCCGTCACATAAAACGGCCACTCATCCCACCCCAGCACGGGGCTGAGCGTCCCGTCGTCCCGCGTCTCGAACAGCCCCTCGATCATCCAATACGCCAGGAACAGCGCGATCCCGACCATCAGGATCAGCGACAGCCGGTCTATCCCCCGCCGCAGCGCCAAAGGCGCGCGCCGCAGGAACAGATCAACCGCCAAATGCCCGCGCCGCGCTTGGCAATAGGGCAGAAACATCGGAATCGCTGCACCGATGGCCAGCCGCACAAAATCCTCGTATCCGGGCAGCGCGCCGACGCTCCCGCCCCACATCCGCGCAATCCGGTCCAGCGTGAACGCCCCGACATTGGTGACGGTGACACCGACGATTCCCAGCAGAGCCAGCCCGCCGAGCACGGCCCAAGCCAGCGTAATCCGGTCAATGCTGCGCCTTATCGCCTTCACCGTGACGCATCCCGGATGATCTTCCCGATCAAACAGTCACAGCCGGAATGCACAGCGCTCAATACGTGTATTTCCGCACCGCCCGCCGCGCCGCATCGATCAACGCCTCACCGTCGAGGTCATCGCCCGAAACCTCCTCAACCCAGCGTTCCACGACCTTCTGGCCAATGGCGTTCATTTCGGCGGTCGCTTTATCGTCGAGCCGGATGATGTCCGAACCCGTCTCGTGTTGCATCGTTTTGCCCGTGGTTTCGGCCAGTTCCCAGATCCGGCCGATGTCCCGCGCGAAGTCGCGGCCTGAGTGGTCTTCGATGATCTTCTGCAAATCCGCAGGCATTGACTCGAACCGCTCCTTGTTCATCACGAACATAAAGACCGACGTGCCGAACCGCTCCTTATTGCGCCCCTCCAGCGAGGTTTTCGTCAACTCGGCCAGTTTCAGCGGCGGGAAAATCTCGAACGGCACAAACGCCCCGTCCACCGCGCCTTTAGACAGGGCTTGCGGCAGTGCCGGAACCGGCATCCCCACAGGTTCGGCCCCCATAGCTTCAATCAGCCACGCGCCCGTCCGCGATGGGGTGCGCAGTTTCAGCCCCTGCAATTCATCAAGCGAAACAATGTCGCTTCGGGATTCGCGCAGGTGCAGGGCATTGCCGTCATGGGTGTGGATCAACAGCGGCTTCACATCCGCGAAGTCTTCCGCAATCAGATCAAAATTGTCATTGATGGCAAGGTTCGTTGCCACCGCCGACCCCAGATGAACCGTTGGCAGCTCAAACGCCTCCGCGCGCGGGAAAACCCCCGGTGTATAGCCCGCCAGCGTCCAGACAATATCCGCCGTCCCGTCCCGCACTTGCCGGTACAACGCAGGCGGTTTGCCGCCCATCGACATTGACGGGAAAATCTCGAACGCGATCCGGCCATCGGACGCTTTTTCGATCTTCTTGGCCCACGGCTCGATCATCTGCGCTTGCGTGGTTGATTTCGGGCTGAGGAAGTGGTGGATCGTCAGCGTCACCTCCGCTTCCGCCGCCAGCAAAGGCATTGAGAGCGCCGCGCTGATGGTTCCGAGTGTCAGGGCGCGCAAGGTGCGTTTGATGTGCATTGCCGATGCTCCAATGTCAGTGGCGAAAAAACTGAGATACGCTAACCGTTCGCCAATCAGCTGTAAACGCACCTTCTGTCCGCTTTGCGGCGTTGCCGGTCATTTTATCTCACCCCAACGCCTCCAATATCCGCGCCCATGAGCGCGCGCCGCCCTGAAAACTGCTCAACTCGTATTTCTCGTTCGGTGAGTGGATGCGGTCATCGTCGAGGCCGAAGCCGACCAGCAGGCAGTCCATGCCCAGCCGGTCCTTGAACTCCCCGACCACGGGGATCGAGCCGCCCATGCCGATGGTTGCCGCTTCCTTGCCCCACTCATCGGTCAGCGCCTGTTTCGCGCGTTGGATCACCGGGTTATCCGCCGACAGTGAAATCCCGCCGCTGGAGCCGTGCGCGTGATAGACCGCCTCGCAATCCTCCGGTAAATGGGCCTCCACATGCGCGTGCAGGGCGGCGCGGATGGCGTGGGGGTCTTGATCGCCCACCAACCGGCACGAGATTTTCGTCGATGCCTCGGCGGGCAGCACGGTCTTGAACCCCTCGCCGGTATAGCCGCCCGTGATGCCGTTGAACTCACAGGTCGGCCGCGCCCACAGCTGTTCCATCACGCTGCGATCGGCCTCTCCGGCGGGTTTGGACAGTCCTGCCTCGGCCAGAAACGCCGCCGGATCAAAGCCCAGATTGGCCCACATCTCCTTCACCGCATCCGGCGTTTCGTGAACGCCGTCGTAAAACCCGTCAAGCGTGACCCGTCCCTCATCGTCATGCAGACCCGCGATAATCTTCGACAGCACCCGGATCGGGTTGATTGCCGGGCCGCCGAACAGGCCGGAATGCAAGTCCTTGCTGGCCGCTTTGATGGTGATCTCCTCACTCATCATCCCGCGCAACCCGGTGCAGATGGCGGGCGTGTGGCGATCCCACATCGATGTGTCACAGACCAACGCGGCCTCCGCGCGCAGCTCGTCCGCATTCGCATCCAAAAACGCGGGCAGGCTGGGCGAGCCGCTTTCCTCCTCGCCCTCAAGGAATACCGTGATCCGCACGGGCAGCTTGCCCGTCACCGTCTTCCACGCGCGGCAGGCTTCGACAAAGGTCATCAACTGCCCCTTGTCGTCCTGCGCGCCACGGGCGGAGATCATCTTCGTCCCATCCGCGCGCTCGACAATGCGCGGCTCAAAAGGCGGCGTTTCCCACAGGTCCAGCGGGTCCGGCGGCTGCACATCGTAGTGACCGTAGAACAGGAATCGCGGCGCGTCCGGTCCGGCGTCATTGTTATGGCCCACCACCATCGGATGCCCCGGCGTGTCGCGCAGATCAGCGTCAAACCCGATGCTCCGCAAATCCGCCGCCATCGCCTCGGCCGCCTCGCGGCATTGCGGTTTATAGGCCGGATCGGTCGAGATAGACGGGATGCGCAGCAGCGCGAACAACCGCTCCAGCGCATGATCCGCATCATCGTCGAGTTTCTTCAACACGTCGTCGAGCGCCATTGCTTGTTCCTTATCTCAGCTGTGCCACACGCGATCCGGTATAATCGGTCCGTTTGGGAATATCAGATGTTTCTGTGCATTTTTTTCTTCCGCGCGCGCGTCACCCGCGTGCCTTCCTCGCTGCCGTTATGAAACGTCCCGAACCACCGGTCCCAAGGCATTTCCTGATTGCCGTAATTGCATTCATAGTAGCGGTGATGCAGCTGATGATAAAATGTCCCCAGGGCGAGTTTGCGCTTATCCTTGATGAGAAGGTCTTCATAGCCGGTGTGAGTCATCGCCGCCCCCGGCCCCAGATAGATCACATGGAAAAACAGATGGATCGGATGACTCGCGATCACGCAATGGATCAGCAGGGACGAAATATACAGCAGATGCTCGACCGGATGCATCGACAGGCCAGACCACGGCCCGATATTGACGTTGCGATGGTGCAGCGCGTGAACGTGCTTGTAAATGAACGGCACATGCAGCAGCCGATGCACCCAGTAAAAGTGAAACGCGGACCAGATCGGCAACAGCACCAAGCCCGCGATAAACCAAACCGGATTCGAGGCCAAAGTGATCGTCGGCACATACCCATTCGCCATCAGCCACATGATCGCCACTTGAAACAGCGTCAACTGCGCCACACCGCTGCCAAGTGACCAGAACATGTTGTCATGCACCTGGTCGGAGAAATTCCACAGGCGGTTCCCGCGTGCAGGCTCGCGATGATCGAATTTCAACGCCTTACCCTGCGCCCGGCGCATGTAGAAAAACCAGTGAAGCCCTCCCGCAATCGCGACCATCAGACCGAGATTGACCAGCCAAACCTGAATTATCCATCCGGGTGCAACCGTTTTCGCCGTCTCCAGTGACGGATAAAGCAGCCACCAGCACAAGGTGGCCAGCAGAACCATCATCACCCGCTCGCTCATCATCAGCCAGTTGCGCCAGACCCAACGGCCCAGAAAACGAGGCTCAGGCGGCCATTTGAATATGGATGAATCGGCGAGCGGCAGGTCGGGGTGATAATTCCACTCCCGGCTCATTGGTTCGGGATCAGTCGCCGGCTGTGCATCGGTCATGGCATTCTCGCGAGTTTGGTATCGCGGACCAGAATTCTATGCGGTCATTCCGGCGTCTTGTCCAAATGCGACGGTTTCCCGTGTCGCAACCGGACCCAGCCTCCGCTCCGCCGCGCCGGCGCAGCGCTACAGGGCCGCCGGACCCTGTCCGTCGGTCACATTTCCCGCCAATGTCACACCACAGTCTCCGGCGGGTCATGCAGCGCGTAAAGCGCCAGCGCATGACAATCCTTCAGCACAAAATCCACCGGATGCCGTCCCCGATCCCTGTGACCGGGTGGCTTCCCCGGCCTGATCGGCGCGATATACTTGCCAGTCTCAGAGCGCCCCGCCTCCCGCTTGGCCTCCCACCGCGCCAGCCTCCGCGCCTGTTTCGGCACATCACCCAACGCGGCTTGCAAAGCCGATAACCGCCGCATCAACTGCGCAGGACTGACCTCACCATCGGGCGAGGCGACGACGACAGGCTCGAAAACCTCCACATCATCAAAAAACCGGATATTCGGCTGCGGTTTCCTGCCCCGCCAAGCCGAGCGCGGTTTAAAAGATTTCCGCGCATCAAACAGCGCAAATGCGGGTACAGACGCCCCCGTTCCACGAGCAAAACCGCCCGCACTCACAGGTCCGCCGCGCGATACACGCATCCGCGCCTCAATCTTGAGAACCAGCTTCACCACCACAATCAGCCTACGGAACGCAGCCTCAGCAGGCCGTAAAACCCGCCAAATCCCCGTCCGCACATGCCTCGGCATAGCCTCCCCGCCGCCCGCCATAAGCAGCAGCGCAGCAACCATCCTAACCAGCGCGTCGCGGTGGCGGTCTATGGCCAGTGTCCAGTCCATGCGGTGCTAAATAAGTCCTTTTGCGATACTAAATCAGCACCAAATAGAACTATTAAGGAACATGTGTCAAGAGTGCGCTTGAAATTCTCACACCAAAACCCTCGCCCGACAGGATGCTGAAAACTCTTCGGCAACTTATGACACGAGTCTTCCGGCGAAAGCCGAAATCCACTTCTCAAATATCCTGCGATTTGCCCGTCAAGCGATTACCGCGACCCTTACCCCCTCGCACTCTTTTTCGTTTCGTGCCACGGTGCGCTCCCGATTTGATTCACACCGGACCGCTCCATGACCGATATTGCCACGCGCGTTTATTCTCATAACTGGAAGATCGATCCGATTGTCCGGTCCGTCATCGACACCGATTTCTACAAGCTGCTGATGGCGCAAAGCATTTTCCGCCGCCATCGCGACACACACGTCAAATTCAGCCTCATCAACCGCTCCACCCGCGTCCCGCTTGCCGACATCATCGACGAAGGCGAGCTGCGCGAGCAACTCGACCACATCCGCACCCTCAAACTCTCGCGCGGCGAATCCACATGGTTGCGCGGCAACACGTTCTACGGCGAGCGCTACATGTTCAGCTCCGATTTTGTGGCGTGGCTGGAGGAATTCCAATTCCCCGACTACCGGCTTGAGCGCAAGGGCGATCAATACGAACTGACCTTCGAGGGATCATGGGTCGAGGCGACGATGTGGGAAATCCCTGCGCTGGCCGTCATCATGGAGCTGTATTCCCGCTCCGTCCTGAAAAACATGGGCAAATTCGAGCTGCAAGTCCTCTACGCCCAAGGCATGACCCGCGTGTGGGAGAAAATCCAGCGCCTGAAAAAGCTTGATGGTGTGCGAATCGCCGATTTCGGAACCCGCCGCCGCCACGGCTTTCTCTGGCAGGACTGGTGTGTGCAGGCGATGATGGAGGGGCTGGGCGAGAAGTTCACCGGCACGTCCAACTGCCTCATTGCCCTGCGCCGCGAGGTTGAGGCCATCGGCACGAACGCGCATGAACTGCCGATGGTATACGCCGCCACCGCCGAAGGCGACGCCGCCCTCGCCGATGCCCCCTATGCGGTGTTCGAGGATTGGCAGAAAGACTATGCCGGAAACCTCCTCATCATCTTGCCCGACACTTACGGCTCGCAAGGCTTCTTCGACAACGCGCCCGACTGGCTGGCCGATTGGACCGGGGTGCGCGTGGATTCCGGCAGCCCGATGGAGGCGGGCGAGATGGTCATCAAGTGGTGGAAATCACGCGGCCAAGACCCGCGCAAAAAGCTGATGATCTTCTCCGACGGCCTCGATGTCGATGTGATCGAGACGCTGCACGGACATTTCAAGGACCGCGTGAATCTGGCCTTCGGCTGGGGAACGCTGCTGACCAACGATTTCCGTGGCCTCGCCCCGGATGGCGGGTTGGACCCGTTCAGCCTCGTCTGCAAAGTCGTCTCCGCTAACGGCAATTCGACCGTCAAGCTCTCCGACAACCCCAACAAAGCGATGGGCGACCCCGGTGAGATCGCCCGCTACAAGCGCGTTTTCGGGGTTGGCGAGCAGGAGGCGTCGGACGTGGTGGTTTGAGGCGTGCGCTTTTGATCCGCATTGACCTTTGCCGGTCAGAGCCTTAGCTCTTAACGCGGTTAACAACGGGCGTCCTGATGCGGCTGATCGACAGATATTTCTTGCAGCAGGTTTTCGTACCCTTCGTGTTTTTCACGTTGATCCTGACCTGTGTC